>JAEYUE010000297.1 GCA_023433655.1 Pseudomonadota bacterium
GCGAGGCCGAGTTCCGCGAGCAGGCGGTGAAATGCCTGCGCTACGGCGCCGCCGTGGTGGTCATGGCGTTCGACGAGCAGGGCCAGGCCGACACCGCCGCGCGCAAGATCGAGATCTGCACCCGCGCCTACCGCCTGCTGGTCGACGACATCGGCTTCCCGCCCGAAGACATCATCTTCGACCCCAACATCTTCGCCGTGGCGACAGGGATCGAGGAACACGACAACTACGCCGTCGACTTCATCGAGGCGACGCGGGCGATCAAGGCGGCCCTGCCGTACGCCCGGGTGTCCGGCGGGGTGTCGAACGTGTCGTTCAGCTTCCGCGGTAACGAGCCGGTGCGGCGGGCGATCCATTCGGTGTTCCTGTACCACGCCATCCAGGCGGGGATGGACATGGGCATCGTCAACGCGGGCGACCTGCCGGTCTACGACGACATCGATCCCGAGCTGCGCGAGGCGGTGGAGGACGTGATCCTGAACCGGCCGTCGCGCAGCAACGTCTCCAACACCGAGCGGCTGGTGGAGATGGCGCCGCGCTACAAGGGCGAGAAGGGTCAGGCGCCGGTCGTCGACCTGGCGTGGCGCTCGCAGCCCGTCGGCAAGCGGATCGAGCACGCCCTGGTGCACGGCATCACCGACTGGATCGAACAGGATACCGAGGAGGCGCGGCAGGCCGCCGAGCGGCCGCTGCACGTCATCGAAGGTCCGCTGATGGACGGGATGAATGTGGTCGGCGACCTGTTCGGGGCCGGGAAGATGTTCCTGCCGCAGGTGGTCAAGTCGGCGCGGGTGATGAAGCAGGCGGTGGCGTACCTCGAGCCCTTCATGGAGGCCGAGAAGGCCGGTCAGCCGCGCCGGCAGGCCGGCCGCATCCTGATGGCCACGGTCAAGGGCGACGTCCACGACATCGGCAAGAACATCGTCGGCGTCGTCCTGCAGTGCAACAACTACGAGGTCATCGACCTGGGCGTCATGGTCCCGGCCGACCGCATCCTCGACGCGGCGGTCGAGCACAGGGTCGACATGGTCGGCCTGTCGGGCCTGATCACGCCCTCGCTGGACGAGATGGTGTTCGTCGCCTCGGAGATGGAGCGGCGCGGCTTCGACATCCCGCTGCTGATCGGCGGAGCCACCACCAGCCGGACCCATACGGCGGTCAAGGTCGAGCCCCGCTACAGCCGCGGCTCAACCACCTATGTCATCGACGCCAGTCGCGCCGTAGGCGTGGTCTCGGGCCTGCTGTCGCCGACCGACAAGGCGAGGAACGAGCAGGCCACGCGCGAGGAGTACGTCCGCATCCGCGAGCAGTTCGCGCGCGGCCGCGAGGCCAAGGCGCGGGCCACGCTGGCGGCGGCGCGGGCCAACCGCTTCCGGCCAACGGACGCCGCGCCCCCTCCCCGCCCCTCTTTCCTGGGGGTGCGCGCCTTCGACGGCTGGGACCTGAAGGACCTGGCCGACCACATCGACTGGACGCCCTTCTTCGCCAGCTGGGAGCTGATCGGCCGCTTTCCGCACATCCTCGAGGACGAGATCGTCGGCGAGGCGGCGCGCGACCTGTACCGCGACGCGCGGGCCATGCTGGAGCGCATCGTCAGCGAGAAGTGGTTCACGGCGAAGGGCGTGGTCGGCTTCTGGCCGGCCAACGCGCGCGGCGACGACATCGTGGTCTGGGCCGACGAGGCGCGGACGACGGAGCTGGCCCGGCTGCACGGTCTGCGCCAGCAGATGGACAAGGCCAACGGCAAGCCCAACCTGTGCCTGTCCGACTTCGTGGCCGAGAACGGCGACGACTGGATCGGCGGTTTCGCCGTCACCGCCGGCCACGGCGAGCGCGAACGGGCCGAAGCCTTCAAGGCCGCCGGCGACGACTATTCGGCCATCCTGACCACAGCCCTGGCCGACCGGCTGGCCGAGGCCTTCGCCGAGCGGCTGCACAAGGAGGTGCGGACGCAGCTGTGGGGCTATGCGCCGGACGAGGCGACCACGGTGGAGGATCTGATCGGCGAAAACTACCAGGGCATTCGCCCGGCCCCGGGCTATCCGGCGCAGCCGGATCATACCGAAAAGACCACCTTGTTCCGCCTGTTGCAGGCGGAAGCGAACGCAGGGATTCAGCTCACTGAAGGCTTCGCCATGACGCCCACGGCGGCGGTGTCAGGCCTCTATTTCGGTCATCCAGAGAGCCACTATTTCGGCGTCGGCAAGATCGACCGCGACCAGGTCGAGGACTATGCGCGCCGCAAGGGCTGGGACGCAGCCACCGCCGAGCGCTGGTTGTCGCCGATCCTCAACTACGACCCGGGCGCGGAGCCGCGCAGCGACGCCGCCTGATCCGCCTTCGCCGGGATTCGCCGACTCGCGCTGCGGGATCGCCCGAAAGACGCTCGGCCGCATGCACGTCTCGCGCCCAGGCTGCGCCGTAACACTCTCTTGACGTGTATGCGGGTCAAGGCTCAATCTGCCGCGGCGACATCCCGTCGCCCGGAGGAGCCTGCGATGTTTGTGAAACTGGCGAAGCTTACCGTGATCGGCGCCACGGCGCTGTCGGCGATCGCTGCCGGACCGGCCAGCGCCACGGATTACATGCGTGAGCGCGAGTACTATTCCGACGCCACCTATACGGTGCAGGTCGGCTACTGGATGAACACCTGCCAGCGACAGTTTCGGGGCTGGGGCCAGGTCACGCCCTACTATATCGACATCAGCCTCGAACCTTGCGCCGGCAACTTCCCGGTGCCCGGCCTGAAATTCTAGCGCGGGACGGCGTCCACACCTTGAGGCCGCGCCACACCCGGCAGGGGCTGCGGCGCGGCCTCAACCTCGATGGCAGAGATCCGCCTGGCCGGAGCGCCGGCCGTAAGGACGTCGGCCTATTCCAGACCCACCTGTTCCGGCGTCGCCGGCGGGGTGGTGATGTTGTCGCGCAGGCGGCGCGCGGCATGTTCACAGCGCCCGGGCAGGCCGAAGAACAGGCCGAAGGCCTGGTCGCGCACCGCCTCGTCCTGATCCTTCAAAGGGGCCCATTTGGCCGTGGCCTCCGCCGCAGCGGCGCGCGCGGCGGCAAGCGTCGCCTCGCTCTGCCGGGGCCGGGCCGCCTCCAGCGCCGAGCGGAAGTCGGCCGCCTCCAGCTTCCCTAGCCGCACGATGTCGCGGTCGAGATCATCGGCCCCGGTCAGGGTTTCGCCCAAAGCCACATGGCCGTTCACCAGCGCCTCGCACCAGGCGACCAGCGGATAATCGGCCTCCGGCGCGCCGCGCGGCAGGGGATTGGCGTAGGCCACCGCCTCGCGCAGGCGCAGGGCGTCGACCGTCTCACCCGTGGCCGGCCCGGCAGTGGCGATGGGTCCGTCCTGCCCGGCGGCCGGCGCGGGCGGAAGGCTCAGGGCGGCGGCGAGGACGAGGCTGGCGATCATGGCGGCTCCTGGAAGCGACTGACGGGGTTCGGATGCCGCAACGCTTGAGCGGCCGCAATGGTTTTTCCGTGACGGCCGCCGCGCAAAGAAAAAGGCGGCGGACCCGAAGGTCCGCCGCCCGGTAGTCTGTCTTTCCGACCGCCCTAGAAGCGGTAGGCCAGGCTGAAGCGCACGGAGCGCGGCGACTGGTAGGCCGTCACGCGACGGTAGTTCGGGTTGACCGAACCATCCCCCAGGTCGCCGAACTCGTTGAAGTCCTGCTGCGACTGGAAGTCGAAGACGTTGAACACGTCCGCGCGGAGCACAAGGCTGTCGCCCGGGATGTCGAACACTTCGCCGATATCGTAGGCGAAGGTCAGGTCCAGCACCTTCAGCCAGTCGCTCTCGAACGACTCGCCACGCGGCGTGGCCACGCCCTGACAGAACCACGACGAAGCCTGGTAGGCCGCGGCGAACGGATCCGTCGGGTGCACGCCGATGCAGCCGAACTTGCGCGGCGACTGGATCAGCAGGTTGGCGCCGATGTTCAGGGCCGGAGTGGCCTGCCAGTTGCCGAACGCCTTGAACGTGTGTTCGCGGTGGTTCGGCAGGAAGCCGTACGAGTTGTCGGTCAGGCCGGGCTGGTCGAAGTCCTGCGACAGGCCGGGGTCGACCTGGCCGTTGTCAGACTTCAGGGCGCCTTCATAGTTGCCCTTGCTCTGCGACCAGACGTAGCTGAAGCGGCCGCCCCAGAGGCCGTCGAACGGCTTCTCGAGCGAGAACTCCACCGCCTTGTAGGTGCGTTCCGGCGAGGGGAAGCCCAGGTCCTCGGCGCTCAGGGTGACCTCGCGGTCCTCCGTGATCGCCCCGCCCGTGGCGCGATCCAGATCTTCACCCGAGAGGGTGATGACCATGTCTTCGCCCGGGTTGGTCAGGACGTACTGGTGGAAGCCGTACCAGACATTGTAGCAGACCGCCGCCGACAGGGCGCCGCCTTCGGCTTCGCAGTAGGCCAGGACGGCGGCGTCGATGGCGACGTCGTCGATGGCCGTGCCCAGCTCGCGGTACGTGCCCTTGATGCCCATGGTCCAGTCGCCGAACACGCGCTGTTCGTAGCCGAGGATGAACTCATCCACGAACATCGGGTCGATTTCCTTGTCGACCTGGGTGTCGATCGGCTTGACGTCGCCGCCGCCGAAGTTGCCGCCGCTGACGAAGCCCTGGTTGGTCGTGCCGTAGCCGAGCAGGATGGGTTCGTCGGTGGTGTCGTCGATGCCGTTGGCGTCGAGGTCGTTCGGGCCGCCCGAGAAGTCGAGGTTCCAGGTGTCCTGGGTGAACAGCTCGGCGCCGGCCAGACGCTGGTTGGTGTTGACCGCGACCGGCAGGAAGTAACGACCCCAGAAGCCGAACAGCTTGGACTCGCCGTCACCGAACACGTCGTAGGTCGCGCCGAGACGCGGAGCCCACTGGTTCTGCAGATCGACGAAGGCGACGCCCGCGATGTTCTCGTTCTCGAAGCCTTCGTTCCGGAGGCCCAGGTTCAGGGTCAGGCGGTCGGTGACTTCCCACGAGTCCTGCAGGTAGTAGGCGTTCTGGGTCGAGGTCCAGCCGCCGTCATTGTCGTACGCCCGGATGCGAACCCGACCCGGATTGTTGACCATGTCCGGCCGCCCGACGAGCGTCGGGTTGAAGTTGGGGTTCGGGTTGCCGGCGTTCGGCCCGGTCAGCAGGATCGGGTCGAGGAAGCCGGTGCCGGACGCATTGTTCAGCGCGCCGGCGGTGCTGGTTCCGATCAGGGTCTGGTAGCGGAACCACAGACCACCCGTCCGGTCGCCGGTGCAGTTGACCACCGTGCTGATGGGACGGAAGCCCGGGACGCCGCGGCCGTTCGGACGGCAGTAGTCATAGCCGGCGCCCGAGTAGTCGAGGGCCTGGTACGATTCCAGCTTCTCCTGGTCGATGCCGAAGCGGAAGTGGTGCGAGCCCATGAAGTCGGCGTAGATGTCGACGTCGGCGCGCAGGACGGTCCGCTCGTCCTCGTTCAGCGACGGCTGACCGACGCCCCAGATGCCGCGGCGCGGGAAGCCGGGCAGTTCGTCGTTGATCAGCGCGCCGGCGTCGCCGGGCGACGACACCTGCTCGCTGTACTGGTTGACGCCGTAGGCCAGCGAGGTGGTCAGCCAGTCGGTCCACACGCCGGTGTAGCGCGCGATCCAGTTCTCACCGCCGAACTTGAAGACCGAGGGGGTGAACTCACCGACGTACTCGCCGTCGGGGTTGACGAAGATGTTGCGGGTTTCCTGCTCCTGCTCGTCGGAGAAGTAGGTGAACTCGAGGCGGTGATCATCGGTGACCAGGAAGTCGATCTTGGCGCCGTAGAACGGGTCGTCCGAGGTGACGATGGTGCCGTTCGCGCCGGCGCCGAAGTCGGGATCGGGGTTGCCCAGCAGGGTGCCGATGTTGGTCTGCTCACGGTCGCGCCAGTTGTACAGGCCGAAGATGAACAGACGGTCGCGGATGATCGGGCCGCCGAAGTCGAAGATGATGTCCGACGACGAGGATTCATCAAAGCGGTTCTGCGCCAGATAGGTGTCCGGAGCATCCTCGGAGAGGGAGTCGGGCGACCAGTAGGCGGTGAGGCCGAATTCCCACTCGTTGCCGCCCGACTTGGTCGTGCCGTTCAGCACGCCGCCGGTGCCGCGGCCGAATTCCGACGAATAGCCGCCGGTCTTGGTCTCGAGCGTCTGGTAGAATTCGAACGGAACCGTCGACGAGCCCTGGAAGTCACGGAATTTCGTGATGTTCAGGCCGTTGATGAAGTAGGTGTTCTCACCGGCCGAGGCCCCGCCGATGGTCGGGATGTTGCCGAAGGCGTTGTCCGAAGCGGTCACGCCCGGAGCCAGCAGGGCGACAGCACCGGCGTCGCGCGCGATCGGCACGTTCTTCGCCAGTTCCTCGACGTTGACCGTCAGGCCGGTCGTGGTGGCGTCGAATTCCGAAACCGCGCGGCGCACGCCGACGACGACGACTTCGTCGATCTGGGTGGCGTTGTCGGCCGCGGCGCCCATGGTCAGGAACAGCTGGGCGGTGCCGCCCGAGCCGACCGAGACGGTGTCGGTCAGCGAGTTGTAGCCGGAGGCGTTGACCACGACCTCATACTGGCCCTGCGGCAGGGCCACGGCGCGGAAGCCGCCCGAGGCGTCGGTGGTGAAGCTGCGCGAGAAGCCCTGGGCGACCGAGCGGAGGGTGACTTCAGCACCGGCGATCGGAGCGCCGGCCTGGTTGGTCACGGTGCCGGCGACTGCGCCCTGGGTCAGGTTCTGCGCGATGGCGACCGACGGCGTCATCAGGGTGACGGCCGGAGCCGCCACCAGCGCCATAAGCGCCGTTCCGCCGATCATGGTCGAATGCAGCAAGCGCTGCTTGATGGTTTGGGTCTTCAAAGGTGGTCCTCCTGAGACCGCCGGGCGCATCCAGGAGGAGGCGAGCATCGACGGCAACCAAACTCCGCGCACCCCAATGCACGCAGATTGCCCCGACCTTAGACTTGGCAATGGCCCGGCGCAGCATAATTACGGCTCCGTAATCCAATCGAGGCGAGGCTGTCGCAATCCCGCCACACGTTGGACCATGTGGTTGAAAAGGCTTCCGAAATGAACACCCGCGCGGCGCCATTGAGGCCTCTTTCACGGCAGGTCTGGGTGACCGGCCAGCTCTCGCCGGACCAGATTCAAGGACTGCGCGAGGCCGGATTCACCTGTGTGGTGAATCACCGCCCCGACAAAGAGGAGCCCGGCCAGGCGTCCGCCGCGGCGATCGCGCAAGCGGCCCTCGAGGCCGGCCTCCGACCGGTCCACGCCCCGGCCCATGGACTGCCCGACGCCGCCGTGGCGGCGGCGACCCGGGAGGTTCTCGATTCGCTCGGCGATGATGACAAGGCGGTGTTCTTCTGTCGGTCGGGCATGCGGTCGGCGGCGGCCTGGGCCATGGCCGAGCGCCTGGCCGGCCGCGACGCGGAGGCCCTGCGCGCCGCGGCCCTGGCGGCCGGCTACGATCTCAGCCGCGTGCCGCTGTAGGGAAGGGTCAGCGGGCGATCCCGACCCGGACGGCGTAGGGCGCCGGTTCGGGCGTGCAGGACGCCACCAGGAGTTGCGCCGCCATGAGACACAGGAAGGCGAGGGCGATGGTCTGGAGCCGATTTGATACAGCCAGGGCGATGGAAACGGCCATGTCAGGCACTCCGCAGAGGGTTTACGAAGTGTTGACGCAAGGCGCGGGCCGGGCCGGGGCGCGCCGATGATCCCCTTCGTCCGCGAACTGCAGGTTGTGTACGGCCAGGTCGAAGCGGTCTCGCCCCTGATCCGCCGGGTCATCGCCGCCAATCCGGGCCCCTTCACCTTCACCGGGACGGGAACCTATGTCGTCGGACGCCCGGAGCCCGGAGCCGGCGTGGCGGTCATCGATCCTGGCCCGCCCGACGAGGACCACTTCCGCGCATTGCTGGCCGCCGTCGACGGTCAGACGGTCAGCCACGTGCTGGTGACCCACACCCACCGCGACCATTCTCCCCTCGCCCGCCCCTTCGCGGCGGCAGTCGGGGCCCCGGTCCTGGCCGCACGGCCGCCGGCGCAGATCGTCCACGCTTCCGGCGCGCTGGACGAGGACGACGACGAAACCTTCACGCCCGACGTCGTCCTGGGCGGCGGCGAGGTGCTGGACGGCGACGGCTGGACGATCGAGGCCCTGGCCACCCCGGGGCACGCCTCGAACCACATGGCCTTCATCCTGCGCGAGGAGAACGCCCTGTTCAGCGGCGACCATGTGATGGGCTGGTCGACGACGGTCGTCGCGCCGCCGGACGGGGACATGACCGCCTATATGGCCAGCCTGGACGCCGTCATCGCCCGGGGCTTCTCGACCGTCTGGCCGACCCATGGCGCGCCGATCACCGAGCCCGGGCCGTTCCTGCAGGCCTATCGCGCCCACCGCCTGGACCGGGAGGCGCAGATCCTCGCCCAGCTCTCGGTCGGACCGCGCCAGATCCGCGACATGGTCCCGACCCTGTACGCCGCGGTCGATTCCCGTCTCTGGCCGGCCGCGGGCCTCTCGGTCTGGGCGCACCTGATCGCGCTGGAACGCTCGGGACGGGTCCGGGCCAGCCCCGAGGCGGCGATCGACGCGGTCTGGCGCCGGCCTGAGCCCTATTCGGCGACCTGAAGCCGCCGACTGATCTCCGTCGCCAGCCGGCAGGCTTCGCCGCCGTGCGAGCGCCCGTCGCGGGCGGCGACCCGGACGTCGGTGCGGCCCGGGCGGATGCGGATGACGGCGTCGTGGACGACCCCGAACCAGAAGCCGCGATGCGTACCGGCGGCCCGGCCCACCGAGACGCTGCCATCGAGGACGAAGCCCGACTCCTGCAGGGCCCAGGCGGCGGAACCCGGCGGAACCTGGGTCGCCGCCGGGACCGCGCCGGGACAGGCCTCGACCCCCGCCGTCCGCGTCGGCCCCGTTTCGCGGCGGCGCGCGTCCAGAGCGCCGAAACCCGGGATTTCGGCCATGTCGGTGCTGATGTCGTCCGGCGGGGCGACGGCGGCCCGCGACGCCTGCCAGGCATAGACGCCGACGGTGGCGGCCGAAATCAGAACGGCCAGCCCGGCCAGCCACAGCGGCGCGCGGCGGCGCAGGGCGGAGACCAGCAGCGCCAGGGCGGCGACGACGCCAAAGGCGGCCAGGCCGATCCCGACCCGCATCGCCAGCAGGTCGTGGCCGGTCTCGTAGCTCCACAGCCCCGTCCGCGTGCCCAGCGCCGCGACGAGCACGAACAGCGGCGCGAAGACGACCACCGCCGCCAGTCTCACGCCGCCTCCCCTGCCACGCCTCGTCCCTCTCGCCATTGGTTCAGCCTCCGGTCGGCAGACGGTAGTCCTTCATCCGATCACGCACGACCTTCTTGTCGATCTTGCCGGTGGCCCCCAGCGGGATGTCGTCGACGAAGACCACATCGTCCGGCATCCACCATTTGGCGATCTTGCCCTGCAGGAAGTCGAGGTGCTCCTGCTTGTCCTGCGCCTCGCCGGGCTTGAGCTTGAGGACCAGCACCGGCCGCTCGTCCCACTTGGGGTGAGCCGCGCCGATGACGGCGGCGAGCTCGACCTTGGGATGGCCGACGGCGATGTTCTCGATCTCGATCGAGCTGATCCACTCGCCGCCCGACTTGATCACATCCTTGGCGCGGTCGGTGATCTGCATGAAGCCATGCTCGTCGATCGTCGCCACGTCGCCGGTGTCGAAGAAGCCCTCGTGGTCGAGGATGTCGCCGCCCTCGCCCTTGAAATAGGCGCCGGCGATGGTCGGCCCCTTGATCATCAGGCGGCCGTAGGTGTGCCCGTCGTGGGGCATCTCCTGTCCGGCGTAGTTCTTCAGCTTCAGCTCGACCCCCAGC
>JAEYUE010000005.1 GCA_023433655.1 Pseudomonadota bacterium
GCATCAGCCGCTCGAGCTCGGCGTGGTAGGGGCGGTGCACGGCCTCGAGGCGGGACTTGGCCTCCGCGGCCCCCAGCCGACGTCCGTACAACGGCCGTCCGTCGCCGGCGAGGCGTGGAATGACGCCATAGCCCGCGGCCGCGCGCGGCGAGGGCGTCCGTTCCTCCAGCCCCTCGATCAGGGCCGGGTCCAGATCCCCGGGGTCGCGGTTGAGGTCGACATAGGCCCGCCCGATCCGGCCGAGCAGCAGGCTGGCGCCGGCCGCGGCCCCGGGCGCGATCAGCCGGTCGACGAGGGCGTCCTCGGCGCTGCGCAGGCTGGCCTCGGGAAGGTCGGCCGCCGCGCCCATGTCGACGGGATAGAGGTCGCCGGAGTGGGGCGAGGCGAATACGAAACGCCCCGGCGTCGCCGCCTCGACGAGGCGGAACGGAGCCCGGCCTGTCCGATTCCCGCTGTCGTCCGGCGCCGCGCCCATGCCGTTCCCATAGCCTGTTTCGCCCAACCGTCCACAGCTTCGCGCATCCGCGGGGGCTCGCCGTACCGGGGATTTTCATGGCGGGTTTACCGGTCCGGTCGTAGCGTCGCCGGCAATCAGACGGGGCGATAAACTCATGGCGCGCATTCTCCTGGCCGAGGACGATCATTCGCTTCGGGGCTTCCTGACGCGGGCGCTCGAGCGGGCCGGCCACTCCGTGGTCGACTGCGAGAACGGCGACGACGCCATCGACGCCCTCGACCAGGGGCCGTGGGACCTGCTGCTGACCGACATCGTCATGCCCGGCGCCGACGGCATCGAGGTGGCCCGCATCGCCGCCGCCCGCCAGCCGGGCATCCGCATCATGTTCATCACCGGCTTCGCCGCCGTGGCCCTGTCGGCCGCCCAGGCCAGCCCGCAGGCCAAGGTCCTGTCCAAGCCCGTCCACCTGCGCGACCTCGTCGGCGAGGTCGAGCGGATGGTGGCGGCCTGATCCCGGCGGGTCAGAGCAGGCGACCGGGGTTCTTCGCGGAGGCGTTGCGGATCAGCCGTTTGGCCCTTGCGGTCCGCGAGGCCGTCGGGTTATAGACCGCGCCTTCCCGCCCCCGGGGTCACCCGAGGGCCGTCAAGGCGGACGCGTAGCTCAGCGGGAGAGCACTACGTTGACATCGTAGGGGTCACAGGTTCAATCCCTGTCGCGTCCACCATTCTCTTCCAGATCCTGCAAGATCAGGACGTCCGGCGGCGCAGGCGACGGCCCAGCGCGCGCAGGACTCCGCTCCACCCGCCGGCGGCCAGCCCCGCCCCGACGGCGAGGGCGAGGTGCGGGAGCGACGGTTCGCTGAATCGGAAGAGGGCGGCGGCCTGCGGTAGGTACAGGGCGCCGAGCAGGATCGCGGCCAGGCTCGCCGAGATGCTCCAGAACAGGCCTCGATGGGGACTGAACAGGCCGACGCCGGCCGAGGCGGCGTTGGCCAGCGCCAGCGCCAGATTGGCCACGGCCAAAGCCACATAGGCCGCGGCCCGGGCCGCCTCTTCGCCCGCCTGCGGCAGGAGGTCGAGATAGAGCCACAGCACGGCCGCCAGGATCACCACCCCCTGTCCGAGGCCCGCCGTGATCTCGCCGGGGCCGAACAGGCGCGTATGCCGCGGGCGCGGCGGCCGTCGCATGGCGTCCCGCTCGCTGGGTTCGGCCTCGAACACCAGGGCGCAGACCGGGTCGACCACCAGTTCCAGCAGGACGACGTTGATCGGAAACAGGAAGGGCGGCGCGCCGAGCAGGATCGGCAACAGGGCCAGACCCGCGATCGGCACATGGATCGCCGTGACATAGATCAGCGCCCGGCGCAGGTTCCGGAAGATGCGCCGACCCAGCCGCACGGCGCCGAGAATGGACGCGAAGCGGTCATCGAGAAGGACGAGGTCCGCCGCCTCGCGCGCGACGTCCGTGCCGCGACCGCCCATGGCGATGCCGATGTCGGCCGCCTCCAGCGCCGGAGCGTCGTTGACCCCGTCGCCGGTCATGGCCGCCACCGCGCCATTGGCCTGGAAGGCGCGGACCAGCGCCAGCTTCTGTCCGGGCTGGACCCGGGCGAAGACGCGCACGGACCGCAACCGGTCGGCCAGGGCGCCGTCGTCCAGCCCGGCGATCTCGTCACCGGTCATCACGCCGGCGGAGACGTCGATCCCGGCGTCGGCGGCGATCTTCAGCGCCGTCGCGGGATAGTCTCCGGTGATCATGGCCACGTCGATGCCGGCCCCCCGGGCGTCGCGAAGCGCGCCCGGCACGTCGGCGGCGACCGGATCGAGAAATCCGACCAGGCCCCTGAAGGCGAAGGCCAGCGCCTCGGGGGCGGCGACCGGAGCGTCGTGGCCCGCCTCGGCGACCGCCAGAACCCTCAGCCCGCCGGAGGCCAGCCGTTCGAGCGCGGAGCGGGCGGAGGCGGTCTGGGCGGGGGTCATCCGGCACAGGGCGAAGACCGCCTCGGGCGAGCCCTTGGCCGCGGTGCGTAGCCCCTCCGCGCCCCGCCAGGTCTGGACCACGGCCAGCCGGTGCGGCGCCAGCGGCCAGACCTGCTCCGGCCGGTCGGCGGCCGGCGGGCGGAGCGCCGTGAGAGCCACGTCCATGGGATCGGTCGGCTGCGGGCTGCTGGCGCCGATCGCCGTTTCGAGCACGGTCAGGAGCGACGCCGGCAGGTCGTCGTCATCGGGCCGGCCTTCCGCCTCCGGGGACCACAGGGCGACGACGGCCATGCGGTTCTCGGTCAGGGTGCCGGTCTTGTCGACGCACAGCAGGGTGGCGCCGCCGAGCGCCTCGATCGCGGCGGCGCGGCGCACGAGCACCCGATGCCGGGCCAGCCGCCAGGCGCCCAGCGACAGAAACACCGACAGGACCACCGGAAACTCCTCCGGGATCAAGGCGATGGCGATGGTGATGCCGGCCAGGGCGCCCTCGATCCAGAGGCCGCGCAGCAGCCCATAGGCGAGGACGACGGCGACCGCGAAAGCCAGGGCCAGGCCGCCGATCCAGACGACGATCCGGCCTGTCGATTGCTGCAGCGGCGTCCGGTCCCGGTCGATGGTCGCGAGCGACGCGCCGATGGCGCCGAGGGCGGTCCGCGGGCCGGTCGCGGTGATGCGCAGCACGCCCTGACCGGCGACGACGAGGGTCCCGGCGAAGACCCGATCCGACAGTTCGCCGTCCGGCGACCCGCCGCCGCTGCGCACGACGGGAGCGGATTCGCCCGTCAGGGCCGACTCGTCGATCTGCAGGACGTCGCGTCCGATCAGCACGCCGTCGGCCGGGGCCCGCTGGCCTTCGGCCAGAAGGACGATGTCGCCGCGGACGAGGTCGCGCGCGGGCGCGACCCGGGGCCGGCCGTCGCGCACGACCCGCACCATGGGGGCCGCGAGGCGGCGAAGCGCCCGGAGCGCGGCCTCGCTCCGGGCCTCCTGCGTCACCACCATGCCGATGGTGACCAGGCCGGCGGCGGCGAGCAGCAGCCCCTCCGCCCGGTCCCCCAGCATCAGATACAGGGCGGAGGCCGCGGCCAGGAGCACGAACATCGGCTCGCGGAGGGCCGAGACCGCGATCGCCGCCACCGGCCGGGTCCTGTCGGCCGACAGCAGGTTGGGCCCGTCCTCGGAGAGCCGGAAGGCCGCCTCGTCGGCGGAGAGACCATGGAAGGACGGCTCCGTGGGCATTCAGGCTCCGCTGGGCCCGGCGGTTCGCGGGCGCGATCCTTCCAGATGGACGCATCCTCCGGCCGGACCTTGATGCGGGTCAAGTCAGGCCCCCGGCGCCGGATCCGCCGGCGGTTCGATCGTTGTC
The DNA here is from genome assembly GCA_023433655.1 of Pseudomonadota bacterium. Lineage (GTDB taxonomy): Bacteria > Pseudomonadota > Alphaproteobacteria > Caulobacterales > Caulobacteraceae > Brevundimonas. The sequence continues at coordinate 3,807 of JAEYUE010000005.1, forward strand.
GCCTCCGTCCGCGGCCTCCCCTACAGTCCGGGGCCTCGCCCGCGGGCGCTGCAGATTCGGGGAATCCGTGCCCAGCTTCTATGAGTTCTTCGCCGGAGGCGGCATGGCGCGCGCGGGGCTGGGCCCGGCCTGGACCTGCCTGTTCGCCAACGACTTCGACGCGCGCAAGGGACTGGCCTACCAGGCCAACTGGGGCACGGGCGGCGAGCTGACGGTCGGCGACGTGCGCGCCCTCGAGCCGGCGGGGCTGCCGGGGGCGCCCGACCTCGTCTGGGGCAGCTTCCCATGCCAGGACCTGTCGCTGGCCGGCGCGGGGGCGGGGCTCGGGGGCGAGCGCTCGGGGACCTTTCACGCCTTCTGGGATATCGTCCGCGGGCTGATCGACGAGGGCCGGGCGCCGACGCTCGTCGCCGTCGAGAACGTGTGCGGGACCCTGACTTCGCGCGGCGGGCGGGACTTCGAAACCATCTGCCGCACCTTCGCGGACGCCGGCTATCGCTTCGGCCCGCTGGTCGTCGACGCCGAACTGTTCGTGCCGCAGAGCCGGCCGCGGCTGTTTGTGGTCGGGCTGCGCGACGGGGTGGGGGCCGCCGCCGCCCTGCTGGCGCCCGAACCGGTCGAGCCCTTCCACACGCGCGCCGTGCGCCGGGCGGCGGAGGCCCTGCCGGCCGATGTGCGCGAACGCCTGCTGTGGTGGAACCTGCCGACGCCGCCGCGGCGGACCGTCACCCTCGCCGACCTCGTCGAGGACGCGCCGCAGGGCGTCGAGTGGCATAACCAGGCCGAGACGAAGCGGCTGCTCGACCTGATGTCTCCCGCCCACGCGGCCAGGGTGGAGGCGGCCCGGAGGTCGGGGCGGCGCATGGTCGGCGGGGTCTACCGCCGCACCCGGGTCGAGGCGGGGGTCAAGGTCCAGCGCGCCGAGGTTCGCTTCGACGACGTGGCCGGTTGCCTGCGCACGCCGGCCGGAGGCTCGAGCCGCCAGATCCTGCTGGTCGTGGACGGGCCCCTGGTGCGCTCGCGGCTGATTTCGGCGCGCGAAACGGCGCGGCTGATGGGACTGGCCGACACCTTCGTCCTGCCGCGCAACTATGGCGACGCCTATCACCTGACCGGCGACGGCGTCGCGGTTCCGGTCGTGAGACATCTGGCGCGGCATCTGTTCGAGCCGCTGGTCGAGGTCGATGTCGGAGCCGACCGCGAGGAAGGCCGCGCCCGACCCGCCTGAGACGCCTCAGTGGCGCGGCGCGTCGCTCGCGGGGAGACCGGCGATCGCCTCGCGGCAGGCCCGCTCGCACGTCCGGCAGGCTTCGGCGCAGATGCGGCAGTGCTCGTGCATCCCGGCGTGCTGTTCGCACTCGGCGGCGCAGCGGGCGCAGGCCAGTTCGCAGGCGCGCAGCTGGGCCGCGATCACCGGCACATCGCCGCCCGAACGGCGCGTGGCGATCAGGCCGCTGGTCAGGCAGACGTCGGCGCAGTCCATGTTCAGCCGGATGCACTGGACCAGCTCCGCGACCCGATCCTCGCCCAGACAGGCGTCGGCGCAGGAGGCGCAGACCTGGGCGCAGTCGAAGCAGGCCTCGACGCAGCGGGCCAGGGCGGTGTTCACCTCGCCGCGGACGTGGGGGTGGGCGGCGATCATCTCCTGGGCGTGCATGTCGGCTCCTTCGCGGGGTTCGAATGTCCAACCGCGGCGGCGTTGGGAGGTTCGAGCGGAGCCGCAAAAACTCAGGTCGCAGGGCGCTGCCGGCTGGAGAGCGGGTCCGCGTCGGCACGGTCCGGAGTCGACGACGGGTCGTCCTCCTCGCCGCCGGAGGCCGCCTGATGCTCGATGCGGCCGCTCTCCACCTCGGTGCGCGAAAAGACCTCCTCCTGGCCGGACTCGAGGAGTTCCTCTTCCGGCCCGCCGAGGCCGCCGGCGACAAGGCCGGCCCCCGGGGTCGCCTTGCGGGAGGGGGCGTGAGGTTTGGCTGCGCGGGACATTCCCGGCCAACGCCACGGGCGCCCGCGGGTTCCGCCTGATTCCCGGGTCGGAAACCCGACACAGGACCCAAAGCCTCGCGGCGGCGTTCGACCTGAAACCGTACGTGAGGAGAGCCGGACATGGAGACCACCCCCGACGCCGCAGCGTCGCCCGCGGCCTGGACCCCGGCCCTGGGCGCCGCGACCGAATTTGAGGACGCCGAGGTGCTACGTCTGGCCGAGACCTTCGCGGCGACTCCAGAGGCGGTCCGGCTGGCCGTCAGGCGGGTCGGGCCGGACTTCCGTCTTCTGCAGCGCGAACTGGGCGGTCGCCGGTGATGGGCATGAGGACTCCCACCGACAAGGGCCGGCCCGTCCACGCCAACCAGGGGCTGGGCCAGCAGAGGGTCGGGGAGGAGTACGCCGGACCTCGTCAGAAGGACCCGCGTCCGCCCTCCGCGGGCGGCCCCGGAACCGGCTGCGGCGACGACGCCAGCACCAACGCCGAAAGCGAACGCCGGGGCTGAGTCGACCGACCTGGCGCCCGAAAGGTCGGAACCCCCGCCGGTCCCGCCTGTTCACGTCGTGGTGAAGCTGGCGGCGAGGGTGAGGAGATGGCGCGGATCGAGAGAGGCGCGGGCCCCGGCGGGGTGGCGGTGCGGGTTCTTGCGGTTCTGTTCCTGGTCCTTGGAGCTGTGCTCGCCGGCGGCGGCGCCTGGCTGCTGTCGCTTGGGGGATCGTTCTACTACCTGTTCGCCGGGTTGGGGCTGATCGCCTCGGGCGTCATGCTGTGGCGGCTCCGCCTGATCGGGGCCTGGATCTATGTCGGCGTCTTCGTTCTCACGGTGGTGTGGGCGCTTTGGGAGGTCGGCCTGAATGGATGGGCCCTTGTGCCGCGCGTCGTCGCCCCGGCGGTGCTGCTGGTCCTCGTCATCGCCGCCCTTCCGGCCCTCGACCGCCGCGGCGGGCGTATGGCCCTGGTCGGAGCCGCCGTGTTCGTCGTGGGAGCCCTGATCTCCGGCTTCGTCGTGGCGCAGGCGAACAGGCCGATGCCGCCCGCGGCAGCGAGCACGGCGGCCCTGCCGGCCATGTCCGAGCCCTCGCTCCACCAGGCGGGCGCCGACTGGCCCGCCTGGGGCGGGACCTACAGCGCCCGGCGCTTCTCGCCCCTGAGCCAGATCAACCGCGAGAACGTCGGTCAATTGCAGCGCGTCTGGACCTTCCGCACCGGTGACACGCCCGACGAGAAGTGGGGCGCCGAGACCACGCCGCTGAAGATCGGCGACACGGTCTATCTGTGCACCGCCCGCAACATCCTGATCGCGCTCGACGCCCGGACGGGCCGGCAGCGCTGGCGTTTCGATCCGCAGGTCTCGGATG
>JAEYUE010000029.1 GCA_023433655.1 Pseudomonadota bacterium
CGGGGGTCAGCACCGCCGGGTCCGGCGTTTGCGCCAGGGCGGCGGACAGCGGCGATTGGGCCGCGACGAACAGCGTGGAGGCGAGGAGAATGTTGCGCATGGCGGCGACGCTAAAGGCGATTTTCGCCGCCGTCATCCCCTCTCTGGCCTGCGCGACAACCCCGTCCCTTCCGCTTCCGCCCTGCGCCGCCTAATAAGCCGGCGATGACCGATGTCGCCGTCTCCGCTCCGCCCGCCAAGGCCTCGCCGTTTCACGAGCTGAAGGTGCTGTGGGTCCACCACTGGACCGACCAGCTGTTCAGCTTCCGCATCGAGCGGCCCGAGGACTTCCGCTTCCGCTCGGGCGAGTTCGTCATGCTCGGCCTGCCCGGCGACGACGGCGGCAAGCCGATCCTGCGCGCCTACTCCATCGCCAGCCCTGGCTGGGACGAGCAGTTGGAGTTCCTCTCCATCAAGGTGCCGGACGGTCCCCTCACCTCGCGCCTGCAGAAGATCCAGCCCGGCGACACCGTGCTGATGGGCAAGAAGCCGACCGGCACCCTGGTGCTGGACGCCCTCACTGGCGGCGACCGCCTGTGGCTGATCGGCACCGGCACCGGCCTGGCCCCCTGGCTAAGCGTCGCCCGCGACCCCGAGACCTACAGCCGCTTCGGCCGGGTCATCGTCTGCCACACCGTGCGCAATGTCGCCGACCTGACCTACCGGGATTTCCTCACCTCCGGCATTCACGACGACCCCCTGATCGGCGACGAGGCCAGGGCCCAGCTGACCTACTATCCCACGGTCACCCGCGAGCGCTTCCAGACGCCGGGCCGCATCACCGACCGCATCCGCTCGGGCGACCTGTTCGCCGACCTCGGCCTGCCTGCCGGCTTCTCGCCCAACACCGACCGGGTGATGCTGTGCGGCTCCATGGCCATGATCAAGGAAACCGCCGAACTGCTTGAGGGCTACGGCCTCAAGGAGGGCTCGAACGCCGAGCCCGGCGACTATGTGCTGGAGCGCGCCTTTGTCGGCTGAAGTGAAGGACGCCCCTGTGACGGTGGCCATCGACCCGCGCGTCGCCCCCGAGGCTTGCGCCTCCATGGCCGAGGTCCGCCACGGCGTCGACGCGCTGGACCGGGCCCTCGTCGCCCTCCTGGCCGAGCGTCAGCGCTACATGGACGCGGCCGCCCGCATCAAGCCCAGCCGCGACGTCGTCCATGACGACGCCCGCATCGAGGACGTGGTGCAGAAGGTGCTCGCCGCCGCCGACCCCGCCGGCCTGTCGCCGGCCATCGCCGAGCCGGTCTGGCGCACCCTGATCGACCGCTGCATCGCCCACGAATTCGCCGCGTGGGACCGCATCCGCGCCTAGCCGCGCAGCCCCCGCAGCATCAGTTCGTGGCGGAAGGCCGCGACGTCGGCCAGCGCGGTGTCCAGCGCGTCGCGCACCCGGTCCAGCAGCGGCGGCGCTCCGGTCTTGTCGCCCGCCTCGGCCGCCGCGCAGGCCCCGACCAGTTCGCCAGCGCCGATTCCCGCCGCCGCGCCGCGGATCGTGTGCACGGCGTCCCGCCAGCCGTCCTCGCGCGCGTCCAGCATCGGCGACCACATCGCCGCCTGCTGCACGAACAGGCCCAGCACCTCCTCGCTGATCCCATCGTCCCCGCCGGTCATTCGCTCCAGCACGGCGAAGTCGACCGCGCCTGACAGGTCGCGGCGGGCCATCAGCTCCCGGCCTCCCGGCCCTCACGGCTCCGACCAGCCATCGAACTCCCCTGCGCCGCCGCGGATTCCGGTTCCAGCCTACGCGTTTCCACGGCTGACGGGAACGCGCCGAAATTCCTTGCACAGAAGGCCGACAGTCTCTATGTCCGCCCCCTCGCCGGAGCCGGTTCCCAACCGCCCGACGAGCCAGCGCGACCCCTGGGCCGCGCCGACGCATGGTCCGGGTGATTAGCTCAGTTGGTAGAGCAGCTGACTCTTAATCAGCGGGTCCACGGTTCGAGCCCGTGATCACCCACCATCGTCCTTCCCTGAAGCGCCACCGTCAGCTGTCGGCGCCCTCGTCTTCCGGGCTGTCCGACATCGGATCGTCGATCAGGATTCTCGCCGCCGAGCCCTCGATGTCTTCGTACTGGCCGGCGCGCAGGCTCCAGACGAAGGCGCCCACGGCTGCGAGACCGAGCAGCAGGGAGAAGGGCGCGAGGATGAAGATGATGTTCACCGGCCCCGCGTCCTCAGCGCATTGAGCGTCACCACCAGCGACGAGCCAGACATGGCCAGGGCGGCGACGAAGGGATTGACGAAGCCCAGCATGGCCGCCGGCGCGGCGACCAGATTGTAGAGCGCCGCGAAGCCGAAATTCTCCAGCGCCCGGGCCCGCGCCGACCGGGCCGTGTCGATCGCGTCGACCACGGCCATCAGCGCGTCGTCGGTCAGCACCAGGTCGGCGGCGTTCTGGCTGGCCTCCAGCGCCGTGCCGGGGGCGATGGCCGCGTGCGCCCGCGCCAGGGCGGCGGCGTCGTTCAGCCCGTCGCCGACCATCAGCACCTTGCGACCTGCGGCCGCAAGCTGATCGATCACTTCCGCCTTTTCGGCCGGCAGCAGGCCGGCGCGCCAGGCGGCCACCCCCACCCGGCCGGCGGCTTCCTGAACCGCGCCCGCCTGATCGCCGGACAGGATTTCGACCGTCAGGCCGCGCGCCCGCAGGGCGGCGACCGTGGCGGCGGCGTCCGGCCGCAGCATGTCCGAGAACTCCAGTCGCACCTTCGGCCCGTCCACGAAGCCGAACCACATCTCGGTCTCGGACGTCTTCAGGGTCGGCGCACCGACAAAGGCGGCCCGGCCCAGCCGCGCGGCGCGGCCGTCGATCAAGCCCTCAACGCCGACGCCGGCGTGCTCGATCACGGCCTCGGCCACCGGTCCGTCCCCCGCGGCGCGGGCGATGGCGCGAGCCAGCGGATGGCGCGAGGCCCGGGCCAGCGGGGCGACGATGCCGGCCAGCTCCGGTTTGGCCCCGATCAGGACCGGGCGTCCCTCGGTCAGCACGCCGGTCTTGTCGAACACCACGTGGTCGACCTCGGCCAGCCGCTCCAGCGCCGCGCCCGATTTGACCAGCACGCCGCGCCGGAACAGCCGCGACGAGGCGACCACCTGCACCGCCGGCACCGCCAGGCCCAGGGCGCACGGGCAGGTCACGATCAGAACGGCCACGGCGCGGATCAGCGCCTCGCGCGGCTCCAGCCCGAGGGCCCAGCCGCCGGCGAAGGTCAGGGCCGCGGCGGTGTGCACCACGGGCACGTAGAGCGCCGCCGCCCGATCGGCGAGTCGCACATAGCGCGAGCGTGACTGCGCGCCCGCCTCGACCAGTCGGGCGATGGCGCTGAGGGTCGAGTCCTCGGATCGCGCCTGCGCCTTCAGGGTCAGCAGGCCGCTGGTGTTGACCGCCCCCGCCCGGCACGTCTGGCCCGGCCAGACCCGCTCCGGCGCGCTTTCGCCGGTCAGCAGGCTGTTGTCGAGCAGGGCCTCGCCCTGCTCGAGCTCGCCGTCGACCGGGATGCGCTCTCCCGGGCGCACCCGCAGGATGTCGCCGGGGCGGACGTCGCCCAGCGGAATGGCCCGCTCACGCCCCTCGCCGTCGACCCGTGTCGCCGTCGGCGCCTGCATGGCCAGCAGATCGCCCGCGGCGCTCCGCGCCTTCGCCCGCAGCACATGATCCAGCCAGCGCCCGATCAGCAGCAGGAACAGCAGCGAGACGGCGGCGTCGAAATAGGCGTCCTCGCCGTGCAGAAGGGTCTCGGAGAAGCTGATCATCAGGGTCAGGATCACCCCGATGGAGATCGGCACGTCCATGTTGGCGCGGCCCGCCTTAAGCGAGCGCCACGCCGACTCGAAGAAGGGCATGCCGGCGTAGAGGGCGCACGGCGCCCCGACGATGCCCGACAGCCACATCATCATCGTGCGCGTGGCGGGCCCCAGTTCCTGGTCGAAGAGCCCGGCCCACAGGGGCACGGAGAACATCATGGCGTTCATCGCGCCGAAGCCGGCGACGGCCAGGGCGATGATCAGCCGGCGTCCTTCGCGGTCGCGCTGCTCGCGCGCCGCCTTCGGCTCGAACAGGGTGGCCTCGTAGCCCAGCCCCTCGAGGGCGGCGATCACCGCCGCGGGATCCCCGCGGCCTTCAGAGAAGCCCACCGCCAGCTTGCCCAGCGACAGGTTCAGCCGCGCCGAGGCCACCCCCGGCAGCGCCCCGACCGCCTTTTCGATCTTGGCGATGCAGCCGGCGCACCGGGCGCCTCGGACCAGCAGGTCGACGCTTGCACGCCCATCCGCGGCTCGCCTCACGAAGGCGCCCATGTCCGGCGCGTTCGCCGCGTCCCAGGTCACGGCCATGTCAGCCTCCGGCTGGCCGTGAAGTCCTGCCCGGCGCCGTCGCGGGCGGTCACCGCGGCGTCCCAGGTTCCGGAGAGCGCCGCCCGGGCGACGTAGAGACCGGGCTCCGCCTCGCTCATCGTCAGCCGGCTGCGGCCGTGTTCGGTCGCCGGCCGCTGCAGGTCGACGGTGACGGTCAGGCCCGGCAGCGGCGCGCCGGCTGCGTCCCGCACCCACACGGACACGCCGCCCGGCGTCGCCTCGGCCGCCGCCCGCCAGCCCAGCTCGGCCTGGCGGCGCTGGCGCTGCAGCTCGGCGTTGTAGAGCAGCCCGGCCTCGTACGGCTTGTCGGCCACCTGTCCCGGATGGGTGCGGTAGGCCAGGGTCAGGAAGGCGGCGTCGACGCCGATGATGACGCCGAAGAAGGCCGTCACGCCCAGGCCCACATGCCAGCCCTTGACGGTGTATCCGCTCATCGCCGGTCTCCGAAGGTGAAGGCGGTCTGCACCAGCTGGCGTTCGTCGCCGGCGCGGACCTCGAAGGCGGCGCCCTGCTGGCCCTCGCCGACCTGCTCGTAGGGCACGGTGACGAAGACCCGCACCGGGGTGACCCGGTTGGGCTCAACTTCGAAGCGCAGGGGCTCGCCGGCCGGCTTGCCGGGGCTGCGCAGCCGCGCCCCCTCGATCCCGGCGAAACGGACCTCGACCGTCGTCGGCGCGAAGGTCCGGTTGGCGATCTTCAGGGTGTAGCCGTTGCGCACCGAGCCGTCGCTCAGCTGCACCATGGCCGGGTTGCGGTCGCGCAGGGCGTGGACGTCCAGCGCCTTGCGGCCGATGAAGCCCCAGACCATCAGGCCCGACACCACGGTCAGGGCGACGGCGTAATAGAGAGTGCGCGGCCGCACCAGCTTGTGTTTCGGCTTCTCCCCCCGGGCCCGCGCGGCCACGGCGGCGTCGGTGTCGTAGGCAATCAGCCCCTTGGGCCGGCCCACCTTGACCATGATGTCGTCGCAGGCGTCGATGCACAGGCCGCAGTTGATGCACTCCAGCTGCGGGCCGTTGCGGATGTCGATGCCCATCGGGCAGGCGACCACGCAGGCGTTGCAGTCGATGCAGTCGCCCCGCCCTTCCCAGCTATCCGACTTCTTGTGCGGCCCGCGCGGCTCGCCGCGGTCGTAGCGGTAGGTCACCTGGAACGACTGGTCGTCCAGCATCGCCCCCTGGATGCGCGGCCACGGGCACATATAGGTGCACACCTGCTCGCGCATGTGGCCGGCGAACAGATAGGTCGTCCCGGTCAGCAGCAGGCAGGACACATAGGCGGTGATCGGCGCGCCGCCGGTCCAGAAGGTCCGGATCAGCGTCGGCGCGTCATGGAAGTAGAAGATCCACGCCCCGCCGGTGCCGAAGGCGACGCCGATCCACACCAGATGCTTGCCGGTCTTGCGCCAGGCCTTGTTGAACGACATCGGCGCGGCGTCGAGGCGCATGCGCGCGTTGCGGTCGCCCTCGAACAT
>JAEYUE010000075.1 GCA_023433655.1 Pseudomonadota bacterium
AGCTCGGCCTTGTCCTGGAAATTGGCGAAGACGGCGCCGGTCGACATGCCGGCGCCCTTGGCGATGTCGCGGATGGTGGCCGGCTCGTAGCCGCGCTCTGCGAACAGCTGGCGGGCGGCGTCCAGCACCTTCTGGCGGGTGCGGACCTTGGCGGCCTGGCGGCGATTCAGGCGCGGGGCCTCGGCTTCGGACGGGGACTCGGACTCAACAGGGGACAGGGCGATATCTCGCATGAAACGGGTACTCGACTAAACGGCCGCCCTCGGGCGCCATCGATAACTGACCGCCGAAGCGATGGGGAGGAAGGCGAAACGCAAATGCCGTGCGCCCGCCGTGAGTCATCTTCTGACGACGGGGGCAGTCATCACGCAACGATGACCAAAATGGGGTGCGGAGATTAACGCGGCGGTGACCACCGGGGTTAACGCCGCGACATCTTGACCGATCAGCCGCGGGTCGTCGAACGCAGGGCCCGGACCCGCCGCGGGCGCTCGACCGCGTCGGGCAAGGCTTCCTGGAACAGGGTGCGGAACCGGTCGCGACGCTCGTGGATGGAGGCGAGCACCAGCCCCATCGGCACGCCCAGGTCGACGAGGGTGTTCTCGGCCAGTTGCAGGGCGGCCTCGGTGGTTTCCGGCACGGCGTCGGTGACGCCCAGCTGGTACAGCCGCACGGCGTGACGCTCGTCGCGGGCGCGGGCGATGAGGATCAGGTCGGGCCGAAGCGCCCGCGCGGCGGCGACCACCTCGTCGACCTTGGACGGCGCGTCCATGGTCACGATCACCGCCCGAGCCGTTTCGATCCCGCACAGGCGAAGCATCTCGGCCCGGCCGGCGTCGCCATAGAAGACGTCGGCCCCCTCGGCCCGCCCCTTGGCCACGGTCGCGGCGTTGCTGTCCACAGAGAGAAAGGCCTGCCCGTGCTCGGCCAGCATCTCGCCGACGAGGCGTCCGACGCGGCCGTAGCCGACGATCAGAACCTTGTTGTCGGAGTCCGCGGGCTCAAGCGCCTCCGCCGGCAGATCCGGAAGGGCGGCCTCGCCCTGTCGCGACAGGCGGTCGGCGAGCAGGCCCATCAGGGGGATGCTGAAGATGCTGATGGTGGCGGCCAGCATGATGGTGCGGGTGAAGCCGGGCGAGGCGATGCCCTCGACCAGGCCGGCGCCGAGGATGACGAAGGCGAACTCCCCCGCCGGACCGAGCAGCAGGGCGGACTCGATCGCCGTCCGGTTCCTGACCCCCCACAGGCGGGCGACGCCGTAGATCAGTCCGGCCTTGAGCAGGGTCAGGCCGATCGCCAGGCCGAAGACCTGTCCCGGCCGTGCGGCGATGGCGTCGAGATCCAGGCCGATGCCGACCCCGACGAAAAAGACCCCGAGCAGGAGCCCCTTGAACGGTTCGATCGACAGTTCGACCTCCCGCCGGAACTCGGTCTCGGCCAGCAGCAGGCCGGCGACCAGGGCCCCGAGGCTCATCGACAGGCCGGCGGCCTGGGCGGCGATGCCCGCGCCGACGACGACCAGCAGGCTGGCGGCCACGAACATCTCCTGGCCGTGGCCGCGCGCCTTGGCCTTGGCCACGGAGCGGAACAACGGCCGCAGCACCAGACGCCCGAGGATCACGATCAGGGCGAGGCCGACGGCGGCCGGCACAAGGGTGAACAACGCCGGTCCAAGCACGGTCGGATCGAACTCGCCGGCCGGCGTCGCGCCGGGCAGGACGGTGGCCGCCAGAACGGTGACGGTGATCAGGATCGGCGCCACCGACAGGTCCTGGGCCAGCAGGACCGAGAAGGTCGTGCGCCCGGTCGCGCCGGCCAGTTTGCCCCGTTCGGCGAGCACCGGCATGACCACGGCGGTCGAGGACAGGGCGAGGCCGAGGCCGAGGACGGCGGCGGACGCCAGGGTCTGGCCCATGACCATGAACAGCGCGGCCAGGGCCACGGCGCAGATCGCCACCTGGCTCAGCCCGAGGCCGAAGACCAGCCGGCGCATCGACCTGAGCCGTTCCCACGACAGCTCCAGGCCGATCATGAAGAGCAGGAAGGCGACGCCGAGCTCGGACAGGGAGCGGACCTGGGCGGCGTCGGATATGGTCAGCCAGGACAGCCACGGCGCGGCGTCGGCGAACCGCGCCAGGCCGTCGGGACCGAACAGCACGCCGGCCGCGAGAAAGCCGAGAATGGGGCTAAGCCTCAGCCGGTTGAACAGCGGGACCATGACGCCCGCCGCGGCCAGGAAGACCAGCAGATCCTTGTATTCGCCGCCCGCGCCGCCGTGACCCGTCATCCGTCCCCCGCACGGTTCAGCCTACAGGCTGAAACGCCGTCCTGTCCGCCTCTCCGTCGTTTGATGACAAAAAATTCAGGCGACAGGCGACGGGCCCGGCGTAGGGTCTCGCCCGACCTTCCGCCAAGCGAAGTCAAGTCGAGGGAAACCCACATGAAGAAGCTGCTTATCGGGGCCGCCGTCGGCGCCCTGCTCCTGCCCGCCGCGCCCGCCCTGGCCCAGCATTTCGCGGACGACGGCCATGACCACGCCTGCGTCGACGAGGCCTGCACGGTCTTCGAACTGTTCCTGGCGCCGCAGGAAGGGGCGACCGTCACGGGCTACCAGGGGATCGAGACGCCGAAGTACGGAACCTGGGGCTTCAACCTGGCGGGCCGCGACACCTCGGTGTCCCCGGGCGACAGCTTCTTCCGCTACGCCAACGGCACGGCGTTCGACAATCTGCAGATCCCGTCGGACCGGACCAGCTACGGCTCGTTCAACCTGCTGCGCGAACTGTCGGACAATCGCGTCAAGGTGATGATCGACGCGCTCGTCGCACGTACCGACCTGACGCCCGGCACGGACGAACAGAAGATCGCCGACGCCTACCGCGCCTATATGGACGAGGCCCGCATCGAGGCGCTGGACGCCCAGCCGCTGCAGCCCTACCTGGCCGCCATCCGCG
>JAEYUE010000225.1 GCA_023433655.1 Pseudomonadota bacterium
GCCTACCTGTACCGGTACGAGCTCGAACTGCCGGTCGACCAGGTCCCGACCCTTATGGCCCGGCACGAACAGGCCTGCGTCGCGGCCGGCCCCGCCGTCTGTCAGGTGATCGGCTCCGAGTCCCGCCGCTACGGCCGCGACAACCTCAGCGCCCAGCTTGAGATCCGGGCCACCCCGGCCTGGGTCGCCGCCTTCCGCGCCCGCCTCGGCGGCGACGCCGAGGGCGCCGGCGGCCGCATCGCCCAGCAGGCCACCGACAGCGAGGACCTGACGCGCAGCCTCGTCGACACCGAGGCCCGCCTGACCGCCCTGACCACCCTGCGCGACCGCCTCCAGCAGCTTCTCGCCAACCGCTCCGGACCGCTGGAACAGGTGCTCGCCACCGAGCGCGAATTGGCGCGGGTCCAGGGCGAGCTGGACGCCACCCGCTCCGCCCTCGAGGTCATGCGCACCCGCGTCGACACCTCCCGCGTCATCGTCCAGTACAGCGCCCTCGGCCAGCTCGCGCCGGACAGCGCCTTCCGCCCGGTCTCCGACGCCCTGTCCAACGCCTTGGCCGTGTTCATGACCGGCGTCGCCGGGCTGATCCTCTTCCTCGCCGGCGCCCTGCCCTTCGCCCTCGTCGGCGTCCCGCTGGTCTGGCTCATCCTCCGCTGGCGCCGCCGCCTGCGCGACCGCCGCCTCGCCGAAAAGCGCACCGAACGCGAGGCGGCGGGCCTGACGCCGGACACGTGAGGGTTCCTTGCGCAGCCCCGGACAGGGCGGGCCGACCCGTCCTGGACCCTACCCGCCCCGCACCAGCCGGCCGTAGTCCTCCATCAGCCCGAGGCTCAGCGCCCCCGGCGTGAACCGGTATTCCCCGATCTCGCTCACCGGCGTCACCTCCGCCGCCGTGCCGGTCAGGAAGCATTCGCTGAAGCTCGACAGCTCCTCGCGCCGGATGTGGCGCACCACCACCTCGAGCCCCTTGGCCTTCGCGATCTCGATCACCGTCTGGCGGGTGATGCCGTCGAGGATGGCGTCGACCGGCGGCGTGTGCAGCACCCCGTCCTGGACGAAGAAGACATTGGCCCCGGTCGCCTCGGCGACATAGCCGCGCCAGTCCAGCATCATGGCGTCGGCGTAGCCGCGCCGCTCCGCCGCCGTCTTGGACAGGGTGCAGATCATGTACAGCCCTGCCGCCTTGGCCGCCGAGGGAGCGGTGGCCGGGTCCGGGCGGCGCCACTTCGACCACTCCAGGCGGATGCCGCGGGCCTTCGTCTCCGGGTCGAAATAGCTGGGCCATTCCCACACCGCGATGGCCACGCGCGGGCGATTATGGACGGCCGAGACGCTGACCGCCTCCGGGCCGAGAAAGGCCACGGGCCGCACGTAGCAGTCGCTCAGCCCCATCTTCTCGCAGGTCGCCTTGCAGGCCGCGTCGATCTCGGCCACGCTGTAGGGAAGGTCGAAATCGAGCAGGTTCGCCGAACGTTTCAGCCGTTCGCTGTGCGGGGTCAGCTTGAAGATTTCGCCGCCGTACATACGCTCACCCTCGAAAACCGACGAGCCGTAGTGCAGGGCATGGGTCAGAACGTGCGTTTTCGCGTCGCGCCACGACACGAAATCCCCGTCCATCCAGATCCAGCCGTCACGATCGTCGAAAGGAACGAAGGCCATTGAAGAACGTCTCCCGCGCAGTCCCCACGGTTAGAGCCGCCGCCGCAGGCCGGGTCAACGGCGCATGACCGACGTTCGTCCGCACGGCCGCTCCGGCCCCGTCGCCGGCCCGGGAGCGGGTCGTCACCTGCTGGTCGTCGACGACGACGACCGAATCCGCGAGCTGCTCAAGGAGTTCCTGACCCGCGAGGGCTACCGGGTCACCGGGGCGGCCCACGCCGCGGCGGCGAAGCGGCTGATGGAGCTGATCGAGTTCGACCTCGTCATCCTCGACGTGATGATGCCGGGCGAAAGCGGCTTCGACCTGACCACCTGGGTCCGCTCCAAGGCCGAGACCTCGAAAACCCCGGTCCTGCTGCTCACCGCCCGCGGCGATCCCGACGACCGCATCGAGGGCCTGTCGCGGGGCGCCGACGACTACATGTCCAAGCCCTTCGACCCGCGCGAGCTGGCCCTGCGCGTCGACGCCATCCTGCGCCGCACCGGCGGCAAGCCCCTGACCCCGCGCGAGATCAAGCTGGGTCCGGCGGTGTTCGACATGGAGCGGCTCGAGCTGACCCGCGACGGCAAGATACAGCGCCTGACCGAGGCCGAGGCCCAGCTGCTCAAGACCCTGGCCATCCACGCCCACGCCCCGGTGGAGCGCATGAGCCTGTCGCCCGACACCGCCGACATCACCGGCCGCGCCGTCGACGTCCAGGTCACCCGCCTGCGCCGCAAGCTGGAAGCCGACCCCAAGAACCCGCGCTACCTCCAGACCGTGCGCGGCGTCGGCTACATGCTGGCCCCGGACTGAGCCGCCGGTGCGGTGGCTCCCCGCCAACGTCTGGGCCCGCGTGCTCAAACGGCGCCTGCCCACCTCGCTGTGGGGCCGGTCGCTGCTGATCATCGTCCTGCCGGTGCTGGTCATGCAGGTGGCGGTCACCTGGGCCTTCTTCGACATGCACTGGCAGACGGTGACCGCCCGTCTCTCCGACGGCCTGGCCGGGGACGTCGCCTGGGCCTCCGAGAGCTACGCCGACGACCCGACGCCTCAGAACCTCGCGGTCATCGCCGACCGGGCCCAGCGCTCGATGTCCCTGTCGGTCGACTTGCGCGAGGGCGACGTGCTGCCCGCCGAGCCCGACCGCGGCCCCATCGGAGTGGTCGACCGCACCCTGGGCGAGGCGCTGGCGTCGCGGGTCGACCGCCCGGTCTGGTTCTCGACCACCCGCTATCCCGCCTATGTCGACATCCGGGTGCAGCACGCCGACGGCGTGCTGCGGATCATCGCCCCGCGCGAACGCGCCGTCGCCACCCAGGCCCACATCTTCGTGGTCTGGCTGTTTCTCGCCACCCTCCTGCTGATGGGCGTCGCCATCCTGTTCATCCGCAACCAGGTCCGCGCCATCGAGCGTCTCGCCGAGGCCGCCGAGGCCTTCGGACGCGGCGAGGCGCGCGAACGCTTCAAGCCGCACGGGGCCCGCGAGGTGCGGGCGGCGGCCAAGGCCTTCATGGACATGCGCGACCGCATCCAGCGCCATATCGAGCAGCGCACCGCCCTGCTCGCCTCGGTCAGCCACGACCTGCGCACCCCGCTGACCCGCCTGCGCCTCGAACTGGCCCTCGCCCCGCCGTTCAAGCGCGCCGCCGCCATGCAGGGCGACCTCGACGAGATGGAGCATATGATCGACGAATACCTCGCCTTCGCCCGCGGCGAGGCCGGCGAGGCGGCCCAGACGGTGTCGGTCCGTGACCTGCTCGCCACCGCCGGCGAGGATGCCCGCCGCGGCGGCGCGGCGGTCGAGATCCAGTCGCCGGACGAGCTGACCGCCACCTTGCGCCCGCTGGCCATCAAGCGGGCGTTGGCCAACCTGGCCGGCAACGCCGCCGCCCATGGCGAACACGTCCGCCTCGCCGCCCGCGCCCTGCCCTCCGGCGGGCTGGAGATCACCGTCGAGGACGACGGCCCCGGCATCCCGCCCGAGATGCACGAGGAGGCCTTCCGGCCCTTCTCCCGCCTCGACGACTCGCGCAACCAGAACCGCAAGGGCGTCGGCCTCGGCCTGGCCATCGCCCGCGACGTGGCCCGCAGCCACGGCGGCGACATCACCCTCGCGCGCAGCGACCTCGGCGGCCTCCGCGCCGTGCTGCGCCTGCCCGGCTGATTGTCTTGCGGAGCGGCGGCGTGAGAACCATCTGCTGAACCGACAAGCGTTTCGGAGGATGAAGATGCGCAGACTGGCCTTTCTAGCCCCGCTCGGCGCCCTCCTCGCTGTGGCCGCCACGCCGGCCGCGGCCGATCCCGCCTCGGTCACCGTCACCCTCGGCCCCGACCTCAAGGAAAAGTCCGCCGAACTGGGCGAGGGCGACGTCCGTCGCCAGGCTGACCGTCTCGCCGAGGTAGTCCGCCGCGCCCTCGCCGGCGCCGGAGAGCTGGACGGCGCCCGGATCGATCTGGTCCTGACCGATCTGCAGCCCAACCGCCCGACCATGGAGCAGATGACCCGCCGTCCCGGGCTCGACGGCCACCGCAGCCTGTCCATCGGCGGCGCCGCGATCGAAGGCAGCATCACCACGGCCGACGGCCGCGTTCTGCCGGTTCGCTACGACCGGTATTCCAACAACCTGTCCGATGTGCGCGGCTACGCCACCTGGCAGGACGCCGAGCGCGCCTACGAACGGCTGGCGGTGCGGCTGGCCGACGGCCGCTACGTCAGCCGCTGATCTCCCGGGCGCGCCGGACAGCCGCCTCGATCGCCGCCCCCGCCGCCCGGTCCAGTTCCCCGCCCTGATTCATCGCGTCCAGCCCGGCCCGGGTGGTGCCCCCGGGCGAGGCCACGCGGGCAACGAGATCCTCCAGCGCCGCGCCGGTCTCCGCCCCGGCTCCCGCCGAGCGCAGCGCCCCCCGCGCCAGCCGCCCGGCCGCCTCGGCCGGAAGCCCTTCGGCCTGGCCGGCCCGGGCCAGGGCCTGGACGAAGGCGTAGATGAAGGCGGGCGCCGATCCGGCGGTCGCGGTCGCGGCATCCATCAGATTCTCGTCCTGAAGCTCCACCACGTCGGCGATACGCTCGAACAGGGCTCGCCCCCGCTCCCGCGCCGCATCGTCCGCCGACCACAGGGCGGCCACGCCCCGCGCCTGCGCCACCCCGGTCGTCGGCATCACCCGCGCGACCGGGCGCCGGGCCACAGCGGCGATCGCGTCCGCCCGCACCCCGGCCATCACTGAAACCATCACAGCCGCCGCCGGCAGGCTTTCCAGCAGGGGCTCCAGCGCCCCGCGCCACATCGCCGGCTTGACCGCCAGCACCACGGCCCGCGCCCCGGCCAGCGCCTCGGCCGGAGGATTGACGCGCGCGCCCCTCGACCGCGCCGCCTCGGCGGCCGGCTTCTCAGACGGCGTCAGGATGATCAGCCTGTCCGGATCGACCGTCCCCGTCGCCAGCCAGCCTTCCAGTATGGCGGACCCCAGCCGTCCGCAGCCCACCAGGACGACGGCGCCGGAGATGGGAGAATGCGTCATGGCCTCAGGCCGTGCCGACTGTCTCGAACAGGCAGGAGTCGATCGCCTCCTGCGGCTTCTTGTTGCCGCGGAGCATGAAGTCGAAGGCGGGGTAGTACCGATCCGCCGCCTCGACCGCCGCGTCGATCATCGACGCGGCCTGCCCAAGGGTTGGGCGCTCGCCCATCGGCAGGGCCAGGGAGTGGCGGAAGACGATCTCGCCGTCCTCGGCCCAGACCTCGAAATGGCCCATCCAGGTGCGCTGGTTGATCAGGCCGACCAGCTCGTAGGCCGCCGCGCGGCGCGCCTTCGAGGCCTGCAGATCCAGCGCGCAACACAGCTGCAGGCAGTCGCCCTCCGGCCGCCAGGCGAACCACAGCTCATAATCCTTCCAGTCGCCCGCCATCGCGAAGGCGAGGTCGCCTTCGTCGGTGCGGTCGAACGGCAGGTTCTCGGCCACAAGGACGTGCTCCACGACATCCAGCGGGTCGTAGGGAACGTCGACTTCTTCGGGCCGTGCAGTGTCCATCAAGGCGTCTCCGGGCGCGACTCACGCCCTCTTCGGGAACGGTAGGCGGGTTCGCAGATTCGGCTCAACCGGCTGCGTCCTGTGCGGGAGAAGCCGTTGTGGACGTTCCCTTCTGAGGCTTCTTCGCCGCCTTCAGCGTGGCGATTTCCGCCCGCAGCGCGGCGATTTCGGCCTTCAGGGCGTCGAACTCGTCGCGGCGCACCAGATCGAGATCGGCGGCGAAACGGTCGGCCTGGGCGCGGAACGCCGTCTTCGCCTCCTCGCCCGCCGCCTGGGCCAGACCCATGGCGCCCGTGGTCAGCTTGGCGAACTCGTCGAGGATGGGATTGCGCGTCTGCATGGGACTCTCCGACTCGGGCAAGCGACGTCGTTAACGATGGTTGCCGGATATGGTGAACGAAACCTTGCTGTCGAGGTTCGGCGTGGCCGCAATTGGGCGATCCGCCTGCCGAAATTTGAGGGACGGCGGCGGCGACGCTTGCTAAACCGGACCTGACGAACCGCCTTCAGGAGCGCCCGTGCCTTTTCCCGAGTTCGACCCCGTCCTGTTCAGCATCGGTCCGCTGGATATCCGCTGGTACGCCCTCGCCTATGTCGCCGGCATCGTGCTCGGCTGGTGGTACGCCAACCGGCTGGCGCGCAACAATGCGGTCTGGCAGCCGGGCAAGCCGCCGGTGACCACCACCCAGCTCGACGACCTCGTACTGTGGATCACCCTCGGCATCATCCTCGGCGGCCGGTTCGGCTACGCCCTGTTCTACAAGCCCTCCCTGTACGCCGACCTGTTCACCGGCGCCGACTGGGGCGAGCGGCTGGCGCTGTTCCGTCTGTGGGACGGCGGCATGTCCTTCCACGGCGGCCTGATCGGGGTCTCGCTCGCGATCGTCTGGTTCGCGTGGAAGCACAGGATTCGCCTGCTCAGCCTCGGCGACCTCGTGGCTCCGGTCGTGCCGCTGGGCCTGTTCTTCGGGCGGATCGCCAACTTCATCAATGGCGAGCTCTGGGGCCGCCCGACTGATGCGCCGTGGGGCATGGTGTTCTGCAATCGCACCATCGAGACCATGTACGGCTTCTGCCCCGCCGGTCTCGAACCGCGTCACCCCAGCCAGCTCTACGAGGCGGGGCTCGAGGGCATCGCCCTCGCCCTGATACTGTGGTTCGCCGTCTACAAGGCGAAGCTGCTGGCCAAGCCCGGCTACGTCGCGGGCATCTTCCTGTTCGGCTACGGCCTCGTGCGCGCCTCGCTGGAGAATGTGCGCCAGCCCGACTTCGGCATGGAGAACCTCCCGCTCGGCCTGACCATGGGCATGATGCTGTCCATTCCGATGATGATCGTCGGCGCCTGGCTGATCTGGCGCGCGTGGAGCCGGCCGCCGGTCGCCGCGGAGGCCTGAGTGTCGCTGAAGGACCGGCTGGCGCGCGAGATCGCCCTGACCGGGCCGATGACCGTCGCCGACTACGTCACGCGCTGCCTGCACGATCCGCAGGGCGGCTATTACGCCACCCGCCCCTCCATCGGCGCGACGGGCGACTTCATCACCGCCCCGATGGTCAGCCAGATGTTCGGCGAGTTGATCGGCCTGTGGGCTATCGAGCTGTGGCGGCGTCTGGGCGCGCCGGAGCGGGTGCGGCTGGTCGAGGTCGGGCCCGGCGACGGAACGCTGATGGCCGACGCCCTGCGCGCCGCCCGGCTGGACCCCGACTTCCTTCACGCCGTCGACCTGATCCTGATCGAGCCCAGTCCGCCGCTGCGTGAGGCCCAGGCGCGGATGCTGGCCGACAGCGATGTCCACCCGCGCTGGGTCGCGGCGCTGGACCGCATCGAGACCGACGCCCCGGTCATCCTCGTCGCCAACGAGGTGCTGGACTGCCTGCCGGCCCGCCAGTTTGTCAGAACGGACGACGGCTGGGCCGAACGCTGCGTGGGCGTCACCGATGACGGCGGCCTGACCTTCGGCCTGAAGAAGATCACCGGCGGCTTCAGACGCCCGGCCTTCGACGTCGCCCCGGGCCAGACCGTCGAGATCTCGGAGCAGCAGGCCGTGTTCGGCCGTGAGATCGGGACGCTGGTCAAGGCGGCCTCGGGCGCCGCCCTGCTCATCGACTACGGCCGCGCCCGCCCCGAGGCTGGCGACACCCTCCAGGCCCTGCGCCGTCACCAGAAAGTCGATCCGCTGGAGAGGCCCGGCGAGGCCGACCTCACCCAGTGGGCCGACTTCCCGACGGTGCTGGAGGCCGCCCTGCACGCCGGCGCCGACGTCACCGGCTGCCTCGGCCAGGGGGAGTTCCTTCAACTGCTGGGAATTGAGGCCCGGGCCGACCGGCTGAAGCAGGGTCGCCCGGACGCGGCTCCGGTCATCGACCGCCAGCTCGCCCGACTGACCGACGCCGGGCAGATGGGAACCCTGTTCAAGGTCTGCGCGGTCTTCTCTCCGAAGAGCCTGGTCGTGCCCGGGTTCGAGGACCGACCATGACGCTGGCGCCCATCACCCACCCCCTGCTCGACCGCGCCGGCGTGCGCCACGGCTTCTTCACCCGGCAGGGCGGCGTCTCCACGGGCCTGTACGACAGCCTGAACACCGGCGTGGGATCGAAGGACGACCCGGCCGCCGTGGCCGAGAATCGGCGCCGGGTGGCGGCCCATCTGGGGGGCGGGCCCGACGACATCGCCGCCTGCTACCAGATTCACTCCGCCGTCGCCCGCGTCGCCGAGGCCGGCTGGAAGGGCGAACGTCCCGAGGGGGACGCGAGCGTGACCGCCGCGCCGGGCGTGATCTGCGCCGTCCTCACCGCCGACTGCGCCCCGGTGCTGTTCGCCGACTATGAGGCCGGCGTAGTGGGCGCGGCCCATGCCGGCTGGAAAGGCGCGCTGGGCGGGATTGTGCATTCGACGGTCGCGGCCATGGAGGCGCTCGGCGCTCGCCCCGGCCGCATCGTCGCCGTCATTGGCCCGTGCATCTCGCGGGACAGCTACGAGGTCGGCGCCGACTTCCAGGAGCGTTTCGAACACCACGACGCCGGCAGCGGTCGCTTCTTCGCTCCCGGCGCGGCGGCGGACAAACGCCTGTTCGACCTCCCCGGCTATGTTCTCTGGCGGTTGAAGCAGGCCGGCGTCGGCGATGCGGCGTGGACGGGCGAGGACACGCGCACGGATGCGACGCGGTTCTTCTCGAACCGCCGCGCCTTCCTGAACGGAGAGCCGGACTTCGGCCGGCAGATGAGCGCGATCAGCCTTGGCTGATCAGGGGGCTGATCAGCCCGCCATCGCCAGTTCCGGCACGCGGATGACCTCGCGCCAGGCCTGCGGATTGGCCAGCAGTTCGCGGACCAGCAGGTTGTTGATGGCATGGCCGGCCTTGACGCCCTCGTAACGGCCCAGCAGGGGCGCGCCCAGCACATAGAGGTCGCCGATGGCGTCCAGCGCCTTGTGCTTGACGAACTCGCGCTCCATCCGCAGCCCGCCCGGGTTGAGGATCTGGTCGCCGTCGATGACCACGGCGTTCTCGAGGCTGCCGCCGCGCGCCAGGCCGGCCTTGCGCAGGGCCTCGACCTCATGGGCGAAGCCGAAGGTGCGGGCCGCCATGATCTCGGTGCGGAAGGTGTCCTCGTCGACGACGAAGTCGACCACCTGGTTGCCGATCACCGGCGTCGGGAAGTCGATCTCGAAGCGCATCTCGTAGCGGTCGCACGGCAGAAGGACGGCGGACTTGTCGCCCTCCTCCACCCGGATCGGCTCGAGAATCTCGATGTAGCGGACCGGGGCTTCCTGACGCCGGAAGCCGGCGCGGTCCAGCAACTGGACGAACTGCAGGGCCGAACCGTCGAGGATGGGCAGCTCGGGGCCATCCACCTCGACCACGGCGTTGGACACGCCGAGGGCGGCGAAGGCGGCCATCAGGTGCTCGATGGTCGACAGGCGCACGCCGGCGGCGTTCTCGATCATGGTGTTCAGGCGGGCGTCGACCACCGCCTCGCCCGACACCGGAATGCGGTTGTCGCGGTCGGTCACGTCGGTGCGCACGAAGACGATGCCCGTGCCGACCGGCGCCGGGCGCACGGCCAGACGCACCCGGTCGCCGGTGTGCACGCCGACGCCGGCGATGATCGCGGGCGCGACGGTCGTCTTCTGGTGATGGTCGTTGCGGACCGGCAAACTCGAAACTCGCTTCTGTTCTTGCGCTCCGCCCCTGCGTGCGGAGTTCGCCCCGAAGTTTCCTTAACGGCCGGCCCGCCAGCGGAAAATGAAAGTCGGGTTTCGGATTGTTTCGGTAGGGAGACAGCAGGCAGTCGCGCCCTGTCCCAACCGTGAAAGCGAAAGGGCGGCCCGGAGACCGCCCTTCCTGTTGCCTGCTGCCTGTTGCCTGACTCTAGTTGGCCAGTCGCCGCAGGAAGGACGGGATTTCCAGATCGTCCTCGGCCTCGCCCATGTCGGGGGCCGGGGCGGACTGGACCTGGCTGGTCGAGCGCATCTCGGTGGTCCGCGACGGCGGGGCGTAGGTCGGCTGGGTGGCCTGGCGCTTGCCGCGGCCGAACAGGCTCCAGCCCGACTTGCGATGATCCCGGTCGTCGTGGTCGTCGTAGGCCGGCTCCTCGCGGCGCGGCTCGGGCGCAGCGGCGGCCACGCGCTCGGCCGGGCGGTCCATGTACAGGTCGCCCTGGGCGGCCGGGGCCGCAGCCTGGGCGGCGGGACGCGGCGCCGACTCATACTCCTCGACCCACGGATCGACGATCGGCTCGAGGGTGCGCTCCTCGGCGACGTGGATCACCGGCTCCGGACGAGGCTCCGGGGCGCGGGCGACGGCGCCGTAGGTCGGCTGGGCGGACTGGAAGGTCGGGACGATCGGCGCGGCCTCGGCCTGGCGCGGAGCCTCGGCGCGGACGGGTTCGCGCACGGCCTCCTGACGGACCGGTTCGGCGCGCGAGGCGGCGTACGACGGGGTCGGCCGGCGGGTCTCGAACGGCGCGGACGCCGGGTTCGACGGCGTCTGGGCGGCGGCCAGGTCTTCCATTCCCGTGGCCACCACCGAGACGCGGATCTTGCCGTCCAGGGCCGGGTCGAAGGCGGCGCCGAAGATGATGTTGGCGTCCGAGTCCACTTCGCCGGCGATGGCGTTGGCGGCCTCGTCGACTTCCAGCAGGGTCATGTCCATGCCGCCGGTGATGTTGACCAGCACGGCCTTGGCGCCCTTCAGCGAGGTCTCGTCCAGCAGCGGGTTGGCGATGGCGTTCTGCGCGGCCTGCAGGGCGCGGTCCTCGCCCGAGGCCTCGCCCGTGCCCATCATCGCCTTGCCCATCTCGGACATCACGGCGCGGACGTCGGCGAAGTCGAGGTTGATCAGGCCCGGCAGGATCATCAGGTCGGTGATGGAGCGCACGCCCGAATGCAGCACCTGGTCGGCCATGCCGAAGGCGTCGGCGAAGGTCGTGCGCTCGTTGGCGACGCGGAACAGGTTCTGGTTCGGAATGACGATCAGGGTGTCGACGTAGCGCTGCAGCTCGGCGATGCCGGCCTCGGCCAGGCGCATGCGGTGACGTCCCTCGAAGGTGAAGGGCTTGGTCACCACGCCGACCGTCAGGATGCCGCGGTCGCGGGCGCATTTGGCGATGACGGGGGCCGCGCCGGTGCCGGTGCCGCCGCCCATGCCGGCGGTGATGAACACCATGTGCGCGCCGTCCAGGTGGCCGTAGATCTCCTCGGCCGACTCCTCGGCGGCGTTCATGCCAACCTCGGGATGGGCGCCGGCGCCCAGGCCCTGGGTGATGGTCTCGCCCAGCTGAACGCGGCGGTCGGTCTTGGCGAACGACAGATGCTGGGCGTCGGTGTTGGCGACGACGAACTCGACCCCTTCAAGGCCGGCGTCGATCATGTTGTTGACGGCGTTGCCGCCGGCGCCGCCGACGCCGAAGACGACGATGCGGGGCTTCAGTTCCGTGGTTTGCGGACGCACCAGCGAGAGAGACATATGTTCCGACCTTGAATTCCGACCCTGCCCTGCAGCCCCAGATGCGAAAACCCCGCCGAATCGCATTGGTTATGAGCGTGTTAAGGAAACACCCCATCTGCTTAAGCAAGTGTTACCGGATAGGCTGAGTCGCGCCCGGAGCCACGGAATTCGTTAACCTTCGCCGCAGATTTCCATCTGTGGACAACGAAAAAGGGCGGCTCTCGCGAGCCGCCCTTTCCGTCTGTCCGTCCTCGGGTCTTACCAGGGACGATAGCTCAGGCCGACGTTGAAGCGGCGGCCGTAGGGATCGAACGTCGAGGCGAAGCCCATGTAGCGGGGCGACTCGGCGTCGAAGATGTTGGTGACGTTGGCCCGCAGGGTCAGATCGTCACGCACGTCGTAGCGCACCGACAGGTCGTTCCGGACGAAGTTGCCGGTACGGTTCCACTCGTAGGGCTGGAAGTCGAGGTTGCCGGTGGCGACGATGTCCCGGGACTTGTTCAGATCCTGGGACGCCTGCCAGTCGGCCGTCCAGGTCAGGGCCAGAACGTCGTTCGGACGCCAGGTCAGACGCGAGACGAACTCCACGCGCGGGAAGAAGACGCCGCTGGTCGAGTCGGTGAAGAACGTCGGATCCGCCGGATCGGTGAAGTTCTTCTGGTCGATCAGCCACAGGCCGCCGAGGCTGTAGTCGAAGCGACCCCAGTTGCGGCCCCAGGCCTCTTCGGTGTCGAGCGAGTAGTTGACGGTGAAGTCCAGACCGCGGGTTTCAAGCTTGGACCGGTTGATCGGAGCCAGGATGAAGCCGCCGACCGGGTCGCCCGTCGGGGCGCCGACCTTGAAGACGTCGAACGGGTCGTTCGTGGTCGGGTTGTTACGGAACACGAAGTTGCAGGTGCCGTTGCCCGGAGCTTCGGACAGTTGCGGACCGCTGACGCAGTCGTCGGCGAGGAACTGGCCGCCCGGCGTGATGATCACGTTGCTCACTTCGATCTCATAGTAGTCGAGAACGATCGAGAGGTTCGGGAACATCCGCGGGGAGATGACGGTCGAGAAGGTGAACGATTCCGACTCTTCCGGTTCCAGGTCCGCGTTGCCGCCCAGCACCGAGGCGATGCCGGCGTAGTTGTTCGGGCGATAGTCGTCCGACTGGTCGGCCGTGTTCTGCGCGAAGTCGAAGGTCAGGCCCTTGCGCGCCGCCAGCTCGGTGCAGTTGGCGATCCGGTTGGCCTTGACCTGGGCGGCGTCGTCACCCTGGAAGCCGGCGATCACGCCGGTGTGGCAGGGATCCACGAAGCCGTTCACGAACGTCTGGCCGAAGGGCCGGAAGTTCTCGTTCAGGCTCGGCGCGCGGAACGAGGTGTTGAAGCTCGTCTTGAAGCCGATGTCCTGGATCGGACGATAGACCAGGTTGACGCCGTAGACGTCGCCCTCGCCGGCGGTGGTGTAGTCGAACGCGCGGTAGGAGCCGCTCAGTTCGGCGTATTCACCCAGCCAGGAGTCCCGCAGCAGCGGGATCGAGAGTTCGGCGAACCACTCTTCCGACTCGTACTCGACCGGCAGGAAGTCGGCCCCGGTGTTCAGCTGGAGCACACGTCCGGCGGTATCGGCGCTGCGGCCGACGCCCTCGGTGAACTCACGGCGGTATTCCGCGCCCACCGCCGCGCCGATCGGACCGGCGCCCCAGAGATCCCACATCTGGCCGGAGATGGCCGCAACGGCGCTTTCCTGCTCATTGGTTTCCCGAACCCGGATGGCGGCCGTGATGTAGTCGATCGCTTCCTGGCTCTGGTTGCCGGCGCCGAAAACGTTCAACGGCACGCAGCCGGCGACTTCCGGGTTGGTGTCCGGATCGGCATAGAACTCGCGAAGGTTCAACGTGCCCGCGGTGCCGCCGCGGTAAGTCGTGCTGCCGTCGCCATCGGTGTCCGTGTTGGGGTTCTGCTCGATGACGCCGAGGCCGCGGGCGTTGAGCAGCTGCACGCGGCAGACGATCTCGCCCGGATTGCCGTTCACTTCACCGGCGAAGTCGACGACGGAGTCCATGGCGTGACCGAAGCGGATGGCGTCCGGGCCTTCCTCGCGGTTCACGTTGTTCATCTCGCCGTGAACGTAGGACAGGGTCCAGTTCACGTTGTCGACGAAGGCGACGCGATCCCAGTTGCCTTCCAGCGCCGCGACCCAACGGGTGACTTCACGGTTGTTGGTCTGGGTCCGCTCGATGCCGAAGCCACGATGGTCCGCGATCGGGCCGGCCACCAGCCCGAGAGGCTGGCCCGGCTGGTCCGGGGTGGCGGGATTCGGCGTACCGTAGACGATGAAGGTGTTGCCGGCGATGGCGGCCGCGACGTTGGCCGGCAGGAAGGCGTTGTCGAGGCGGGTCGAGAAGCCCGACGTGCCGCTGATCAGGCCCGGCCCGACGTTGCTGCCGCTGTTGAGGCCGCCGCCGAAGCCCGCGTTGGTGATGTAGATGTCCCAGAACGAATTCTGGCCGACGTCGAAGGTGTCTTCGGTGGTGTATTTCCCTTCGGCGTAGAACTCGACGTTGTCGGTCACCTGGAAGGTGAGGCCGGCCTGGTAGCGCTGCGCTTCCTGGTACGGAGTGCGCGAACGCTGGTCGAAGCTGGTCATGTTGGCCAGCTCGCCGTCGCCGCCGATGTTCCACGGACGGTTGGCGCTGGTCGCGGTGCCGACGCCGATGCGCGTGCCGAAGTTGGCCAGACGCGCCGTCGGGCCGTCATACCAGTAGGTGTAGTCCGGATCGACGTTGAAGCAGTTGGCGGACGTCGACAGGCCCGGGCACAGGGCATAGATGACGTCCGGATCGCTCAGCGGGCTGGGCTGCTGCATGTTGGCCAGGGTGGTCGAACCCCAGATCGGGCGATCCAGGCGGCGGGCGCCGTAGTAGATCACGCCGGAGTCGAGGATTCCGTCGCTGACCGGGCCGAAGGCGGTGTCGGTCGGGTCGCGATCGATGCCGAGGATCACCGAGGCGTCGGCGAACTGGCCGATGTGCTCGATGTAGATTTCCTCCTGCTCGTCGTACTCGGCGTGCGCGTAGAGGTTCAGGCGGTCATCGAACAGATTGACGCCGCCCAGCACCGAGACGCGCTGCGTGGAAGCGGCGCCGTCCTCGACCAGCTGGCCCCAGTTGGCGTCGATCTCGAGACCTTCGAAGTCCTTGCGGAGGATGTAGTTGACCACGCCCGAGACGGCGTCGGCGCCGTACACCGACGAGGCGCCGCCGGTGATGATCTCGATGTTCTCGATCAGCAGGCGGGGAATGGTCGAGACGTCGACCTGCAGGGTGCCGGCCTGCGAACCGACGTGACGGCGGCCGTCGACGAGGGTCAGGGTGCGGTTCGAACCCAGCGAGCGCAGGTTGGCGAACTCGAGGCCGCCGTCGTTCAGGTTGGAGCCGGTGGTGTCCGACGGAACCAGCGAGTTCGACAGGGCCGGGATCGTGGCCAGATAGTCGATCACGCTCGCCTGACCGGTCGACAGCAGGTCCTCCCGCTCGACCTGGATCAGCGGGGTCGGCGAGTTCGTCGGGTCACGGCGGATACGCGAACCGGTGACGACGACCTCCTCGATTTCGGTCGCCTCCTGGGCCTGCTGGCCCTGGACGTTGACGCCAGGCAGCTGGCTTTCCTGAGCCAGGGCCGGAGCCGCGGCGGCCATGACGCCTGCGAGGATCGTCGTGCCGAAGAGAAACTTGCGCTTGAGAAGCATTTTAGAGGCCCCAACCGGTGGTGAATCCGAGACGCATCGCCCGCCTTGCGACGGACTCCGCTTCGAATTTGCACGCTATCAGCAAAGCCCCGCCCGACAAGGGAATGTGGCGCTTCGGCGCCCAATCGAGGCGCAGTCTGTAACAATCTGGACACAGTCTCGACACGCGAGTGAAATCCCGCAAAAGCGGGACCTTAGGTAGTGTCGCCTTGGCTTTGCTACAGATTTTCCCGCA
>JAEYUE010000282.1 GCA_023433655.1 Pseudomonadota bacterium
AGCCGGTTCCGCGACAGCGTGATGGAGGATTTCGCCGACACGTATCTCGCGGGCGCGACGCCGGTGCCCTGCGTCCGCTGCAACCAGACAGTCAAGTTCCGCGACCTGCTCGACGTCGCCCGCGACCTGGGCGCCGAGGCCATGGCCACCGGCCACTACGTTCGCCGCGCCGTGACCGCTGACGGCCGGGTGCAGATGCGCAAGGCGATCGATCACTCGCGCGACCAGTCCTACTTCCTGTTCGCAACCACGCCGGAGCAGCTGGACTACCTGCGCTTCCCCCTGGCCGATCTGAAGAAGCCGCAGGTCCGTGGCGTCGCCCTCGACCTCGGCCTGCGCATCGCCGCCAAGCCGGACAGCCAGGACATCTGCTTCGTCCCGAACGGCGACTACCGCACCCTGATCGACCGGCTGCGGCCGGAAGGTCGGCAGGCCGGGGAGATCGTGCACATGGACGGCCGGGTGCTGGGCCAGCACGGCGGCTTTACCGACTACACCATCGGCCAGCGCCGCGGCCTCAACGTCGCCGTGGGCGAGCCCCTGTTCGTGACGAAGCTGGATCCGGTGAAGCGCCACGTCATCGTGGGACCGCGCGAGGCCCTGCTTACGGCGTCGCTGACGCTGGAGGAAACCAACTGGCTGGGCGACCAGCCCACCCTGGAGGTCGCCGCCGCCGAGGGCGCGCCGGTGCTCGCGCGCGTGCGCTCGACGCGACCGCCGTCGCCGGCCCGGCTGGCGCTCGCGAACGGGGCGATCTCCGTCGTCTTCGAATCCGGGGAAGAGGGCGTCGCCCCCGGCCAAGCCTGCGCCCTTTATGATCCGGCCGATCCCGACCGTCTGCTGGGCGGCGGCTTCATCAAGACCACCTCCGCCGTTGGCTGACGCCGGCGATCCGCTGGCTTTGGACGTGCGCACCGGCCTGCCGGCCGAGTTCTGCTGGCTGCGCGAGGAGTTGCCGCGGGAGCGCTGGACGGGTCTGCATGAAGTCGCCGCCTTCTGGCTGCAGATGCACGCCGGCTTCCGCAATCATCAGGCCCATATGGACAGTCTCGTCGCCCGCTGGCGGGCCGACAGCGATCTGGCGGCGCTGCACCGCCAGCTGACCCCGGCGTTGCAGGCCTTTCTGCAGCATCTGGATGGCCATCACCGGGTCGAGAGCGGCCACTACTTCCCGATGATGCGGCGGGTCGAGCCGAGGATCGGGGCGGGGCTCGACCTGCTGGATCGGGACCATGACTCCGTTCACCAGCATCTGGAGGCCCTGTTTCAGCGGGGGCTCGCCTTCCACCGCGCGGTGTCGGCCGGCGGGCCGGACGCCCGCGACCAGGCCGAGCGGCTGGCCGAGGCGCTGGTCGCCGCCGGGCCGCCGCTGGCGCGGCATCTGGACGACGAGGAGGATATCGTCATCCCGCTGATCCAGCTGCGCGGACTGCCGGAGGCCTAGGTCCGGGCGGGCAGGATCTTGCGGCGTTGCCGCACCACGGCCAGGGGGCGGCCGTCCGGGGTCCAGGCGGCGCCGTCCTCGACCGCCCATCCGCGGCCGACGTCGCGGCTCCAGAAGTGGAAATAGGCCCAGCCGTTCGGCGAGGTCTCCGGCGTCAGCGCCGCCAGCAAATCGGCGCGCAGGTCGACGCTGGTCGAGATCGCCGGCGGGGCCGGGAAGGCGGTGAAGTAGGTCGGATAGAGGCCGTCGAGCAGGAACAGCAGGCGCAGTTCGTCCAGCGGCGCACCGTCGACGCAGCGCATCCAGCAGCCCAGTTCGGGCGAGCGGCCGGCGTTCTGGCCGAACAGCCTGGGGCCGTCGACGAAGCGGTGCTCGATGTGGCGGGTGAACCACGGGCCGAAGGCCGGGTCCATCGGCGTGGCGGGAAGGCTGTCGACCGGCGGCGGCTGAGCCACGAGGGGCGCCAGCGCCGGCCCATCGACGTCGCGGCCGAACGTGGCCAGCGCCTGCACCGCCGCCCGGTCGTCCTGCCCGCCCGACACATGGGCGTAGGCCACGTTGCGGCCGCCGCGGGTCAGGCTCGGAGTGAAGCGCACCGGCTCGCCGAAGCGGGCGGCGGCGAGATACTGGATGCTGAGGGTCTGCAGCGGACTGGCGAGGCCGAGGCCCTGCCGCGCCGCGCCCGCCGCCAGGGCGGCCATCAGGCCCCCGAACGGCGCGCCCCTGGTCGGGTCCATGGCCTGGGGGGCGTTGGAGAAGGCTGGATCGATCCGGGCCGACAGGCCGCGCGTTGCGTCCTCGGTGAGCGTCAGGGCCTCGGTCAGGGTGGATGTGGTCATGGGCAGCGGCTACCGCGAACGAAAGGCGGGCGGAAGGCACGCCTCCCGCCCGAGTTCAAGGGATCGGGCCGCGCCGAGGGGAGGCGGCGCGTCCGTAGCGAAACAAGACTGACCTAGTCCGTTCCGAATGGCAACCCTCTTGCCAAACAGGTGACGCAGGGTCACTTTCAGGCCATGGGACGCACCGCCGACTATTCGAGACAGAGTTGCTCGATCGCCGCCACGCTGGAGGTGATCGGCGATCCGTGGACCCTGCTGGTCATCCGCGACGCCTTCAACGGGGTCAGCCGGTTCGAGCAGTGGCAAGAGCGGCTGGGCGTGGCGCGCAATGTGCTGGCGGCGCGGCTGAAGTCGCTGGTGCAGCACGGGGTGCTGGAGCCGCGGCTGTATTCGGAGCGGCCGCCCCGCAACGAATACGTCCTGACCGCCAAGGGCAAGGACCTGTACGGCGTGCTGGTCACCCTGCACGGCTGGGGCGCCAAGCACGTCTACTGCAGCGCCGACGCCGGCGTCTCCATGACCCACAAGACCTGCGGCCACGAGCTGACGCCGCGCATCGCCTGCGGCTGCTGCGGCGAGCTGGTCAAGCCGCGCGACATCCAGCTGAACCTCGCCGAGAACCGCCCCACCGTCGGTGAACTGATGCCGCGGGACCGCGCCGGCGAGGAAGCCGCCTGACCTTGCGTCGGGCCGTCAATCGGCCCATTCAGCCCACCGATTTTTCGAGACCTCCCCAAAGGCCCTGTCATGTCCGATCCGATCGTCATCTGCTCCTTCGCCCGCACGCCGATGGGCGGCTTCCAGGGCGCCCTGGCCGGGGTGAAGGCCACCGAGCTTGGCGCGACGGCGGTGAAGGCGGCGGTCGAGCGGGCCGGGGTCGATCCGGAGAAGACCGAGCAAATCTACATGGGCTGCGTCCTGCCGGCCGGGCTGGGCCAGGCCCCGGCGCGGCAGGCGGCGCTGGGCGCGGGCCTCGGCCGCCACGTCGAGGCGACCACGGTCAACAAGATGTGCGGCTCGGGCCTGCAGGCGGTGATGATGGCCTCGGACGCCCTGACCGCCGGTTCGGCCGACGTCATCGTGGCGGGCGGCATGGAGAGCATGACCGGCGCGCCGTATCTGATGAACAAGCACCGCGGCGGGGCGCGGATCGGCCATGACGTCATCGTCGACTCGATGATGATGGACGGGCTGGAGGACGCCTATGCGCCCGGCAAGCCGATGGGCTCCTTCGCCGAGGACACGGCCGGGTCCTATCAGTTCAGCCGCGAGGCCCAGGACGCCTATGCGATCGAGAGCCTGACCCGGGCTCGCCACGCCATCGCCTCGGGCGCCTTCAGGGCCGAGATCACGCCGGTCGAGGTGACCACCCGCAAGGGCGTCGAGACGGTGGTGGAGGATGAACAGCCCGGCAAGGCCATGCCGGAGAAGATTCCGAACCTGAAGCCGGCCTTCGCGAAGGACGGGACGATCACCGCCGCTTCGTCGGCCTCGATCTCGGACGGGGCCGCGGCCGTGGTCATGACCCGCGAGAGCGTGGCGAAGGCGCTGGGCCTGCCCATCGTGGCGCGGATCGTCAGCCATTCGGCCCACGCCCACGAGCCGGCCCTGTTCACCACCGCCCCGGTGCCGGCCATGCAGAAGGCGCTGAAGAAGGCCGGCTGGGAGGTCGGAGACGTCGACCTGTGGGAGATCAACGAGGCCTTCGCCGTGGTGCCGATGATCGCCATGCAGGAGCTGGGCATCGAGCACGCGAAGCTGAACGTGAACGGCGGGGCCACGGCTCTCGGCCACCCGATCGGCGCCTCGGGCGCCCGGGTGCTGGCGACCCTGCTGGCGGCGTTGCAGGCGCGCGGCGGCAGGAAGGGCATGGCCAGCCTGTGCATCGGCGGCGGCGAGGCGGTGGCCATGGCGGTCGAACTGGCCTGACCGGAAGAAGGGGGCAGAGGTAAGATCTGCCCCGCCCTCCGTTGAAAACGGTGTGGCGGAGTCGACAGGATCGACATCGGCCCTGCCGACATTTCAATGACTTGGTGATCGGGTGATTGGCGCCTGCTTGGGGCGGCGGGGCGGATTCTACCCTGGATGCCCGGATACGGGGTGGATGGCGCCCGCCGCAAGTCGGCTCGCGACCGGGTCGGGGTTTCACTTGTCAAAGACCGGGCGGGCATTATGCGCTCATGTTTCCCTCAGGCGGGAAGATCGCCTCGGGAAACAGATATGTGTCTGAAAAGGCCGGATTTTGCTTCGGCTATCGGACTATAATTCCGCGGATCGCCAACAGAGGAAGGGGGGACACACACCACCTGGAGGGCTGGCGACCTGACCGGCACGGGCGCATAAGGTGGGGTGCGTCCCCACTTTGCGCCCCGGCTATTCGTCGTCTGAGGCGGCGTGGTGGTGGGGGTCGAAGGCGTAGTCGAGGAGGTCGCCGGGGCGGCAGTCGAGGGCGGCGCAGAGGCGGGCGAGGGTGCGGAAGCGGATGCCCTTGACCTTGCCGGAGCGGAACAGGGAGAGCTGCGTCTCGCTGAGGCCGACCTCCGCGGCCAGGTCGCGGGCCTTCAGGCCCTTTCTGACGATCAGCTCGTCGAGCGTGACGCGGATCGGCATCAGATCATTTCGTCCAGCTCGGCCTGGACCTTGCCGGCCTGGTCCATGACCCCGCCGAGCAGGAACAGGGCGCCGCCGATCATGCCGAGGGTCATGCCGGCGACGTCGAAATACGCCCAGCCGCCGCGGCCGCCCTCGATCAGGCGCGTGAGGTTGGTGACCCCGAAGACGCTGAGCAGGCCGCCGATGCCGAGCGCCAGCCCGACCCGGCGCAGGGCGGAGGCCAGCGCCGGCTGAATGAGACGGCCCCTGGCCACCTGACCCATGGCCGAGCCGATCGACCAGACCGCGAACAGGTAGAAGACCGTGGGCAGAGCCCAGACGACCTGGGCCAGCCAGCCGACGGGCGCTCCGGGATAGTCGCCCCGCGCCATCAGCACGCCGGGCGCGACCAGATACATCAGGGCCAGCAGGGCCCCGACGCTGGCCACCATGAAGACGGCCAGCCATCGGAACTGGGCGCAGCGGCGGCGGAAGCGGGAGAGGTCGGTCTGGCTCATCGGGGGCCTGGAAAATCTGTCTGATCTTTAATCTTGACTTAAAGTCTGACGCTTTGCAACTTTATATCTGACTTAAACGAACGGAGCGCCGCCGATGGCCGCCGCGATCGAGACCCTGGAGCTGAGCCGCCGCTTCCGCGGACGGCTGGCGGTCGACGCCGTGTCGATGACCGTGCCGGAGAAGGCCGTCTACGGCTTCCTCGGGCGCAACGGCGCCGGCAAGACCACGACGCTGAAGATGCTGCTGGGACTGATCCGGCCGAGCGGCGGGACGGCGCAGGTGGCCGGGATCGACGTGGCCCGCGACCGGCTGGCGGCGGCGCGCCGGGTCGGGGCGTTGCTGGAGGCGCACGGCTTCTACGGCAATCTGTCGGGGCGGGAGAACCTCGACCTGACTCGCACCCTGCTGGGCCTGCCGAAGAGCGAGCTCGACCGGGTGCTGGAGGTCGTGGAGATGACCGAGCATGCCCGGCGTCGGGTCTCGGACTATTCGCTGGGCATGCGCCAGAGGCTGGGGCTGGCGCGGGCCATGCTCGGCGCGCCGCCGGTGCTGATCCTCGACGAGCCGACCAATGGGCTGGACCCGGACGGCATCGTCGACATGCGGCGGTTCCTGAGGAGCCTGCCGGAGCGGACCGGAGCGACGGTGCTGCTGTCCAGCCACCTGCTGGGCGAGATCGAACAGACGGCGACCCATGTCGGCATCCTGAGCCACGGCAGGCTGGTGCTGGAGGGCGAACTGGGCCGGCTGAAGGCCGACCTGGCGCCGGAAATCGCGCTCGAGACCGACGACGCGGCGCGGGCGACGGTGCTGGCGCAGGCGCGCGGCTTCGATGTCCTGCACGCGGACGACGGACTGGTGGCGCGGCTCAAGCCCGGCGAGGACGCGCGCACCGCCTCGGCTGCCCTGAACCGGGCCCTGATCGAGGCCGACATCGCCGTGTTCGCCATCGGAGCCCGGTCCCGCTCGCTGGAAGGCATCTACCGCGAGGTCTCGCCCCCCCCCCCCCCCCCCCCCCCCCCCCCCGGGGTGGCCCGGTTGCCCCCCCCCCCC
>JAEYUE010000071.1 GCA_023433655.1 Pseudomonadota bacterium
TCGAGCTGCAGCAGGGCCACCGGTTCGTCGACGACGGGGGAGGGGGCGTCGCCGGCGGCCGGAAGGGGAAAAGGGAGGGGAAGGGCGGTCATCGGGTCCTCACGCGGCTTCGACGGCAAGCGGGGCCGGCAGGTGGGCGAGGGCCGCGGCCAGGTCGGCGAGCAGGTCGTCGGGATGCTCCAGCCCGATCGAGAGCCGCAGCAGGCCGTCGGTGATGCCGGCCGTCATCCGCGCCTCGGGCGTCATGGCGGCGTGGGTCATCAGGGCGGGGTGAGCGACCAGGCTCTCCACTCCGCCGAGGGACTCGGCGACGGTGAAGAGGCGCAGGCCCTCGGCGAAGGCGCGGGCGGCGTCCAGGTCGGCCAGCTCGAAACTGAGCATGGCGCCGAAACCGGCCTGCTGCCGGGCGGCGAGGGCGTGCCCGGGGTGGCTCTTCAGGCCGGGATAGTGGACCGCCCTCACCGCCGGATGCGTGGTCAGCCATTCGGCGATGCGGCCGGCCGTCGCCTGCTGCCTTTCGATGCGGGCGAACAGGGTGCGCAGACCGCGCAGGGTCAGCCAGGCGTCGAATGGCGCCCCGGTCACGCCGAGGCAGTTGGCCCACCAGGTCAGCTGGTCGAGGTCGGTCGGGTTCCTGGCCACGACGCAGCCGCCGACCACGTCGGAATGGCCGTTGATGTATTTGGTGGTCGAGTGGATGACCAGGTCGGCGCCCAGGGCGAGGGGCCGCTGCAGGGCCGGCGACAGGAAGGTGTTGTCCACGGCGACCCTGCAGCCGACGGCGCGGGCGCGGGCGCACAGGCCGGCGATGTCGACGACGCGCATCAGCGGGTTCGACGGGGTCTCGATCAGGATCAGCTTCGGCACGCGCGCGAAGGCGGCGTCGACAGCCGCGGGGTCGGTCTGGTCGACGAAGGCGACCTCGAAATGACCGCGACGGGCGCGGGCCGAGAGCAGGCGGTGGGTTCCGCCGTACAGGTCGTGGGGCGCGATCAGCAGGTCGCCCGGCTCGATCGTACAGAGGGCGAGGTCGACCGCCGCCATGCCGCTGGCGGTGACCACGGCGCCGCAGCCGCCTTCCAGCTCGGCGAGGGCAGCGGCCAGCACGTCGCGGGTCGGATTGCCCGAGCGGGTGTAGTCGTAGCGCCGCTTCCCCTCGAGCCCGTCGAAGCTGAAGTTCGAGGACAGATAGAGCGGCGGCATCACCGCGCCGTGGGCGGGGTCGGCGTCGACCCCGTGACGGGCGGCGGCGGTGCAGGGATGACGTTCGGCGGGCGGGGTCATGCGGCGATCTCGCGGGCGGGGAGGGTCAGGGAGGAGAGGGCGTCGTGCAGGGTCCGGCCGATGAACTCGCGCTCCTTGAGAAAGGCGTCGTGGCCGAAGACGGAAGGGGCCTCGACGAGGCGACGCAGGTCGGGGGCGCGCACCGCCATTTCGCGCAGGTCCTCGATCGGGACGAGACGATCGGAGGTGAAGCCGACGACGGTCAGCGGGCAGCGGACGGCTTCGGGCCGCACGAAATGACGGTCGAGGGAGTCCGACAGGGTGATCCACCGACTGGCGGAGGTCGCCTCGATGTAG
Organism: Pseudomonadota bacterium; assembly: GCA_023433655.1. GTDB lineage: Bacteria > Pseudomonadota > Alphaproteobacteria > Caulobacterales > Caulobacteraceae > Brevundimonas. The sequence continues at coordinate 1,582 of JAEYUE010000071.1, forward strand.
GCCTCGCCGCGGGCGATCAGATAGTCGCAGACCGGGTAGGGCTCGCCCGCCGAGGCGGGGGCATGAGGCGCGAAGCGCCAGCCGAACTCCTCGGCCGAGCGGTAGGTGGTCATGGCCAGCTGGCGGGCGAGGGCCACCCCTTCGGCCTCGCGGCCGCAGTCGCGGGCGAAGGCCAGCAGGCGGCGCTGCACCCCGCGCCATGCGGTGGCGGAAGCATGCGCCCGGTGCGCCGCTGACAGGACGATCAGTTCACCGATCCGCTCCGGGAAGGCGGCGGCGAAGGCAAGGCCAACGCAGCCGCCGTAGGATGCGCCGACGAAGGCGTCGATCCGCGGCTCGTCGATGGCGGCGAGGAGCAGGGCCAGCAGGCGGGCCTGGTCCGTGGTCGTCAGGGTGACCGCCGCCTCCTCCGCGCCGGGCAGGAAGTCGAAGGCCAGGACCCGGAAGCGGCGGAGGTCGACAGGACCGTCCGGCCGCACCGCCCACGACCACCAGCGCGCCGCGAACCGGCCGCTGGAAATACCGCCGGCGACGACGACCAGCGGCGCAGCGCCGGGTCCGTGCAGCCGGCCGACCACTTCCGGCGCGGCCAGGCGCTGGCCGGACTCCAGCCGGAAATCCTCGGGAATGGGAGCCCGGACATCCCGCCCGGGCGCTTCGTCGATGGGCCAGTCTGCAGACGCCATGATCCGCTCCGATCTCGCTCAGCGAGACCGATGGGGCGGACCAATTCGTGCGGAGACAGACCCGTGAAGACACCCCGCCCCCGCAGGCGGGGACCGTCGCTTCACTCATCTCTCGCGGCTCCGAGGAACCCCGCAGGAGTTGGCACCATCTCCAGAACTGGGGGGTTCTGGAAGGTTGCCCCGGCGTCAAAGGGCCTATCCCTCAGCCGGTCTTGATGAGTGCCCTTACGGTGACGAACACTTCCGGCGCCGTCAATCCCCTTGCTGCAGGTGCGAAGTCAGCCCTCGCTCCAGCCCCCCGCCAGGGCCTTGAACAGGGCGATCTGGTAGGTGGTGACCAGGGCGTCGGAGGTCGCCAGCTGGGCGTCGGCGGCGGCCAGGGTGCGCTCGGCGTCGAGCACGGCGAGGAAGCTGTCAGCCCCGGCCTCGAACCGCAGCCGCGACAGGCGGGCGGCGGTCGCGGCCTGGTCGCGCGCCGCCTGCAGCGCGGCGCGGCGATCCAGTTCGTGGGCGTAGTCGGCCAGCGCCGTCTCGGTCTCCTGCAGCGCGGTCAGCAC
>JAEYUE010000077.1 GCA_023433655.1 Pseudomonadota bacterium
TGGCCGAGACGATGCGCACGTCGACCTTGACCGCCCGCTTGGCGCCGACCGGGTCGATCTCGCCTTCCTGAAGGGCGCGCAGCAGCTTGACCTGCATGTCCAGCGGCAGTTCGCCGATCTCGTCGAGGAACAGGGTGCCGCCGTTGGCCTCGGCGAACTTGCCGAGATGCTTGTCGTGAGCGCCGGTGAAGCTGCCCTTCTCGTGGCCGAACAGGATCGACTCGACGAGGTTGGCGGGCAGGGCGCCGCAGTTGACCGCGACGAAGGGCTTGCCGGCGCGGTCCGAGGCGCCGTGCAGGGCGCGGGCGATGACCTCCTTGCCGACGCCGCTCTCGCCGGTGATCAGCACCGGAATGCCCGATTTCGCGGCCCGGGCGCCCAGCGACTTGACCATGCGCATGGCCGCGCTGGAGCCGACGAGGTCGTCGAAGGAGGTGCGGCCGGTCACATGCTTCTTCAGCCGGCCCACCTCGGCGGTCAGCTGGGTCAGCTGCAGGGCGTTGCGGACGCCGACCAGCAGGCGCTCGGCCGAGACCGGCTTGACGAAGAAGTCCTGGGCCCCGGCCTGCATGGCCCTCACCACCGCCTCGACGCCGCCCTGGGCGGTCAGGACGATCACGGGGGTGGTCACGCCGGCGGTGCGGATCTCGGCCAGGGCCTCGAGGCCGCTCATGCCAGGCATGACCATGTCGAGCAGGACGACGTCGGCGCCGCCGCCCCGGGTCAGGCGGTCGATGGCTTCGCCGCCGGACTCGGCGTGGACCACGGCATAGCCCTCGCGCTCCAGCACCGCCTGCGCCAGGCGGCGCTGGGTCGGATCGTCGTCGACCACCAGAACGGTGCGGGTCATCGGTTCTCACCCTTCATCACGTCGGGCCGGTCCTCGTTGCGCGGGACTGGCTCATTCCGGGACGTTTCTAGCCCGCACAAGGTGAAGATCGGGTTGTGCGGGAGGGTGAGCGGAGGGTTAAGGGGCGGCATTCACGAGGGCCCCCGGCCGGGCCATGCGGGTGTCGGGCGCCAACGGCGAACGCGTCGAACTGTTGCGGGGAAGCGGTGTCAGTCCGCCGTCGCGGCCTTTGCCGACCCGGCGTCGCAATCGGGTGTCTCGGACATCGAATGGGCCCTGTCGCCTGCGATTTCCAGATCGGGCCAGTCGGGTTCGATGGGGCGGACCTGTCCGTCGCGAAGAGCGGCCTCGAGATCGACCTCGGTCGCGGCCCGGCCGATGCAGTCGCGGGGCCTCCACGAGCCGATGGCGGCCCAGACGCCGGTCGTGCCTCTCGCCCAGACACGGATGACGCCGCGGGTGGCCATAAGAACCTCAGGCACGCCGTCCCCGTTGATGTCCTGCGGGTTGACCACGCATCCGGTCTCGGAGCACCACATCATTCGGTCGTCTGTGGGAGGAACGGGGACGGCGAAGTCGGGGGGCAGGACGGCCCCGGCCGGAACGACCTCGTACCGGGGGACGCGGTTCGGAGTGCCGACATCCACGTCGTCCCAGCGGTTCCTGAGGGCCCGGGCGTTTCGGGCGCTGCGAGCGATCACCGCGTCGGACGAGCGCGTCAGCCGCGTCAGCGCCCCCTCTCCGGCCTTCCCGCTTTCAAACCGCAGGAAGCGGTAGTCGAACTGGTTCGCCCCGACCGCGCCGCGTTCCAGCCGGGCCATCTGGTCGGCGACCGACAGGCGGGCGGGGTCCGCGATCGGGCTGAACAGGGCGAGGATGACGGCGACCTCCAGCACGGCCGTCCAGACGTTGGTGCGCTCCAGCGGTCGCATCCAGCCGGCGCCGCTGCGCCAGAACGGGCTCAGCGCCGCGAAGCCGTAGCCGGCGGCGTAGGCGGCGCCGATCAGGGCGCAGGCGAAGGCGATGATGCGGTCGGGGGTCAGGCCATACTGACCGATGCGCAGGGCCAGTCCCCAGAAGGCGATGACGATCAGGGGCGTCAGCAGGACGGCTGCAACCCGGACGGCGATGCGCAGCACGGCAGGCGGCAGGTTGTCGGCGCGGCCGTCCTGGTAGGCGGTGTTGATCAGGATGATCAGGGCCGCGGCGGCCGCCAGGACGAGGGCGGTGGCGCTGCCTGTCTCCCACAGGCCCTGCAGGCCCGTGAAGGGCAGGGCGGCGAGGAAGCCGGCCGCCAGCACCGTCATCAGCAGCAACAGCCACGACAGGAGCATCAGCGCCAGGCTGCGCACCCCGCGGATGAGACCGTCGCGCACGTCCGTCAGATGCGCGGCAGTGGCGAACACGACGGTGGTCACCGGAATGGAGAACCAGTCCTTCGTGATCAGCTCACCGAGAAAGTCCAGGCCGATGACCTTGAACAGGGCCGCGCCGAGGAAGAGCAGCAGCCAGAAGGCGATGGTGAAGCCGATCGACAGGGCCAGCTGGACGCCCGCCTTCCACGCGGTGTCGAAATAGGTCGGGAAGGCCGCAATCCAGCGTCGCTCCATGTCGGCGGGCAGGACCAGGTGGTGGCCGATGAAGAGCGCGGCGGCGGCGAACAGCGGCATGGGCCACGGCAGGAAGGGCGGGCGGCTGCCCGGGCCAAACTCGCTGATCGACTGGGCGGAGACCCCGTGCCAGCCGAGCAGGCCGAGGAAGCCTGCGGCGACGGCTATCCAGCCAAGCAGGACCAGCCAGCGCATGCGCCCGACGCCGGCCAGCAGCAGCACCGGGACCATGACCAGGATCAGGGTCAGCGGGCCGAACACCTCTGGCTGGGTGGCTGGCCAGCGCAGATCAGGACCGCAGCTTTCGGCGGTTTCGCACACCCGTCCGAAGCCGTCGGTCGACCGATACAGCCACCAGAGGGCTGCGCCCTGCAGCAGACCGATGGCGAGGCGGATCCAGACCAGATGCGGCGACCCAGTGCGGCCGAGGCTGTCGCGGCCGGTGGTTTCCGTGGCGTCTGTCATGTGGATCCTCCCCGGCGGCATCTGAACCGGTTTCGGCGCCGCCTGCAAAGGGCGGGCGCTTGAGTTTCCGCCGCTTCCGTGTATAGAGCGCGCCTTCTCCGTCACGGCTTCGGCCGGGGCGGTCCTGTCCGAGAACTTCGGGGCGTGGGGGCCACCCATGCCGTAAATGCCGGGGAGCCCCCCGGCGCCGTGGGGAGATGGGGATGCAGACGACCATCGTCACCCGGTTTCCGGGGGCACGGGGTTTGAGCTTCCTTCGGACATTACGACCGGCCTGAACGCTTCGCAGCGATGCGCAGGCGTCTGGGCCAATCCGTCGTCGGGAATAAGCCCGGCGGCGAATACCAGACTGGAGACCGCAATGGACCGCGCACAAAAAGCCGAGTCGATCGAAACGCTGAAGGGCGTTTTCGCCGACGCGGGCGCCGTGGTCGTGACCCACAACCTGGGTCTGACCGTTGCGGACATGGAAGACCTGCGTGGACGCCTCCGCAAGGAAGGCGGCACGTTCAAGGTGGTCAAGAACCGCCTGGCGCTGAAGGCGCTCGAAGCCGAAGAAGGCAGCGACTACCACGGCCTGTTCAAGGGTCCGGTGGGCATCGCCTACGCCGACGACGCGGTGACGGCCGCCAAGGTGACCGCTGAATACGCCAAGGCCAACGACAAGTTCGTCGTCCTGGGCGGCTTCATAGGTGACAAGGTTCTGGACGCGAAGGGCGTGGAGACTCTCTCCAAACTGCCGTCGCTGGATCAGATCCGCGCCTCGCTGCTCGGCCTGCTCAACGCTCCCGCGACCAAGATCGCCGGC
>JAEYUE010000085.1 GCA_023433655.1 Pseudomonadota bacterium
GAGTTCGTCACCGTGGTCAAGAACATCGGCGACACCTGGGGCGGCATCAATCTGGAGGACATCAAGTCTCCGGAGTGTTTCGAGATCGAGAGCCAGCTGCAGGACCTGCTGGACATCCCGGTGTTCCACGACGACCAGCACGGCACGGCGATCATCTCGACCGCCGGCCTGATCAACGCCGCCCACCTGGCCGGCAAGAAGCTGGAGGACCTCAAGGTCGTCCTGTCCGGCGCCGGGGCGGCGGGCCTGTCCTCGATCGGGCTGATGAAGGCCGCCGGCGTGCGTCGCGAGAACACCGTCATTGTCGACCGCGAGGGCGTGGTCTACCAGGGCCGGCCCAACATCGACCAGTGGAAGGCGGCCCACGCCACCGACACCCCGCACCGCACCCTGGCCGAGGCCATGGTCGGCGCCGACGTGGTGCTGGGCCTCTCGGCCAAGGGGGCGATCACGAAAGAGATGGTCGCCTCCATGGCGCCCAATCCGATCATCTTCGCCATGGCCAACCCCGACCCGGAGATCACGCCGGAGGACGTGCTGTCGGTGCGGTCCGACGCCATCATCGCCACCGGCCGCTCGGACTACGTCAACCAGGTCAACAACGTGCTGGCCTTCCCCTATCTGTTCCGGGGCGCGCTGGACGTGCGCGCCCGGCAGATCAATCACGAGATGAAGGTCGCCTGCGCCCACGCCCTCGCCGCCCTGGCCCGCGAGGACGTGCCGGACGAGGTCGCCGCCGCCTATCGCGGGCGGAAGCTGAGGTTCGGCCGCGACTACATCATCCCGACCCCCTTCGACCCGCGGCTGATCTGGTATATCCCGCCCTTCATCGCCAAGGCGGCCATGGACTCGGGCGTGGCCCGCAAGCCGATCGAGGACATGGACGCCTACCGCGCCCAGCTGCGCTCGCGGCTCGATCCGTCGGCGGCCCTGATGCAGAACATCTCGGGCGCCGTGCGCGCCGGGCCCGACAAGCGGGTGGTCTTCGCCGAGGGCGAGGAGCCGGCCGTGATCCGCGCCGCCTGGGGCTTCAAACAGGCCGAGCTGGGCATCCCCATCCTGCTCGGCCGCGAGGAGCTGATCCGCAAGAACGCCGCCGAGGCGGGGCTGAATTTCGACGAGATGGGCATCGGGATCGTCAACGCCCGCGTCTCCGAGCACAACGCCGACTACGTCGACTGGCTGTACCAGCGCCTGCAGCGTCGCGGCTACCTGCGCCGCGACGTGCAACGGATGATCAACCAGGACCGCAACTACTTCGCCGCCGCCATGTGCGCGCGCGGCCAGGCGGACTGCATGGTCACCGGCGTGACGCGCAACTTCAACATGGTGCTGAAGGAGGTGCGCCGGGTGCTCGACGTGCGCCAGCGCATGATCGGCCTGTCGATCCTGCTGGCCAAGGGGCGGACCCTGTTCGTGGCCGACACCTCGATCCACGAGCTGCCGGGGGCCGAGGATCTCGCCGACATCGCCTGTCAGGCCGCGGCCACCGTGCGCCGGCTGGGCCGCAATCCGCGCGTGGCCTTCCTGTCCTACTCGACCTTCGGCAACCCGCCGGGCGACCGTGGCGAGATGATCCGCGAGGCCATCCGCATCCTCGACCAGCGCGGCGTCGACTTCGAATACGAGGGCGAGATGCCGGCCGAGCTGGCGCTCGATCCGGAGGCCCGCGCCGCCTACCCCTTCATGCGCCTGTCCAAGGACGCCAACGTGCTGGTCATGCCCGGCATCCACTCGGCCTCGATCTCGACCCGCCTGGTGCAGGCGCTCGGCGGCGCGACCGTGATCGGGCCGCTACTGGTCGGCCTCGAGCGCTCGGTGCAGATCGTCCGCCTCGGCGCCTCGGTCAGCGAGATCATCACCGCCGCCACCTTCGCCGCCTATGAGGAAGGGGCGATGGGGGAAGAGTAGATCAGCTCGCCCCCAGTTCGGCCTTCAGCCGCCGGTTCCGGCGATCGAGGATCCAGCACAGGATGACCGCCGGCACGCCGACCAACGCCGTGCCGGCGAAGAACAGGGCATAGGCCGTCATCAGCGAATAGCCTTGCTCGAGCCCCTCGACCGCAACGCCGGAGAAGCCTTTCAGGAACTTTCCGAGCAGGGCGTAGAACGAACTGAGCAGGGCGTACTGGGTGGCGGTGTAGCCGATGCCGGTCAGGCTGGACATGTAGGCGACCAGGGCGGCGCCCGCGAAGCCTTCCGAGAAGTTCTCGACGAAGAGCACGCCGGCGAACATCGGCGTCGAGAGGCCGGTCACCGCCATAAGGGTGTAACCGAGGTTCGACATCGGCCCGATGAGCGCGCCGAGCAGCAGGGTCGGTCCGAAGCCGAACCGGACGGCGCTCAGGCCGCCTGCGGCGATGCCGACGAAGGCCGCGACCAGGCCGACGCTCAGTCGCATCGCCCCGATGGCCTCCTTGGTCAGGCCCAGATCGATGTAGAAGGGTCCGACCATCGGCCCCATGACGAAGTCCGGCAGGCGATAAAGGCTGATCGCCGCCAGCATCAGGAAGGCCGCGGCCTTGTGGGTTTTGACGAAATTGATGAAAGGCCCCACCACCACGTCGAACATGCCGCGAGGGGTCCACGGCGGCGCGCCGCCGGTGGCGGCCGCGATCTCGCGGCGGTCGACCGGCTCCTTCGCGAACAGGGTCGCGCCGATGGCGATGACCATGGCCGCTCCCCAGATCGCATAGGCCCCGTTCCAGCCGAACCAGCTGGCGAAGAACAGGATCAGGGCGTTGCCGGCCAGAATCGCGGAGCGGTAGCCGAGCTGATAGGCCGAGGTCAGCAGGGCCATGTCCTCGTCATTCTCGGCGCTCTCGATGCGCCAGGCGTCGACGACGATGTCCTGCGTGGCCGACGCGAACGCGGTGACGAGCGCCGCCGCGCCCAGCGCGGTCAGTCCGCCTTCCGGCCCGATCATGGCCATCGCGATGAGCGCGCCGCCAACCACCAGCTGGGAAAGAAGCATCCAGCCGCGCCGTCGTCCGAACCGCCCCAGCAACGGAACATCGAACCGGTCGACCACCGGGGCCCAGACGAATTTGAAGGAGTAGGCCAGCCCGACCCATGAGATGAACCCGATGGCCGACAGGGTCACGTCCCCCTCTGCCAGCCAGATGCTCAGCGTCGCGCCGGTCAGCAGAAAGGGCAGGCCCGATCCGAAGCCCAGCAGGAGAGTGATCAGAACGCGAGCGCGGCCGAGCGCCCGGAGCACATCCCCCGTCCCGGCCTTGCGCGGCGCGGTCTCCGTCGAGTTGTCGGTCATGGGCGTCCCTCGGCGGCGACGCCCCCTGCGCCCCGCTATGCGACGGCGACCTTGGCGCGGTCCGCGGTTTTCGTCCAGCGGGCCAGTGCGAGGCGCAAGGCGTCGAGCTCGAGCGGCTTGACCAGATGGTCGTCCATGCCCGCCTCGAGGCAGGCCTTGCGGTCCTCGGCGAAGGCGTTGGCGGTCAGGGCCACGATCGGCGTCTCGTCGCCCCGGGCGCGGATGGCGCGGGCGGCGCTGGGGCCGTCCATGCCGGGCATCCGCATGTCCATGAACACCAGATCGTAGCGCGCCCGCTTCAGCGCATCGAGGGCCTCGCGGCCGCTGGCGGCGGTCTCGACGGCGCAGCCCTCGCGACGCAGCAGGGTGGCGGCGAGCAGGGCCCCGACCGGGTTGTCCTCGACCAGCAGCACGCGGATGCCGGAGAAACGGGTCAGGGCGACGCGATCGTCCTCGGGCGGCGGCGGCGGCGGTCCCGGCTGCATCGCCTGCTGGGCCCCCGAGGCGGCCAGCACCCGCTCGGCAAGGGAGGCGCGGCGCAGCGGCTTGATCAGATAGCCGTGGAAGCCGGCCGACCGGTAGCGGGCGATCAGGTCGCGCTCCGACGGCTTGAGCAGGACGATGGCGCGGGCGTTCGCCGGCCGCGAGACCAGGCCCTGGCCGGGGCCGCGCGCGGCATGGTCGACCAGCGCCACCGGGGCGCGGGCGTCGACCGCACCGCCAGAGGCGGTGATCTGGGCCCCGGCGGCGGCGCGGACGAACGGATCGGGCGTGACCACAGCCACCTTCTGGCCTTCCAGGGACCGGTCGCGCATCGCGCCCTTGACCGCAGGGAAGGCGGCCTCGAAGCGGAAGCGGGCGCCGGGGCCGTCGGGTCGGTCGGCGACGCTGACCGTCCCTTCCATGGCCTGGGCCAGCTTGCGCACCACCGCCAGCCCGAGGCCGGCGCCGCCGAAGCGGCTGGCGTCGGTGGAATCGACGTGGCCGAACTCCTCGAAGATGCGGCCGCGCGCCTCGGCGGGCACGCCCGGGCCGGTGTCATCGACGATGAAGGCCAGTTTCGGCCGCTTGATCGAGCCGCCGGCGCGCTCGACGGTGATGCGGACGCCGCCTTCCTCGGTGAATTTCACGGCGTTGCCCGCGAGATTGAACAGCACCTGGCGCAGACGGCCCTCGTCAGCCATGACGTCGACGGCTTCGGGCGCGACCGACCAGACGATCTCCAGCCCCTTGTCGTGGGCCTTGGGGCTTAGCAGTTCGGCGACGCCGCGGACGAGGCATTCGAGGTCCACCGGGGCGGCGTCGAACTCCAGCCGGTCGGCCTCGAGCCGGGCGTAGTCGAGCAGATCGTTGACGAGACCGAGCAGGTGTTCGGCCGAGGCGCGGGCCGCCTCCGCGTAGGCGCGCTGGGCCCCGTCGAGGCGGGTGCGCTGCAGCAGGCCGAGCATGCCGATGACCCCGTTGAGCGGAGTGCGCATCTCGTGGCTCATGAGGCGCAGGAACTGCTGTTCGGCCCCTTCGGGCGCCGCCGCCCCGTCCATCGTCGTCGCCGGTGAAGCCTCGGTCTTGCGCGCCATCGTCACCCCCTTGTGGACGGCGATCCTGGCCGACGAGGTCTTAAGGGGCGTTCAAGCGGGTCGGTTAAGGAAGTTTGATCACCACGCGGGCAGGCCCTCCTCCGCGCGGCGCCCATGATCGGCGTGGGCCCCGATGGTGGAGCGGCGGTGCACCAGGGCCTCGGCGATGTGCCGGCGCAGCACCCCGTCGCAGCCGTCAAGGTCGGCGATTGTGCGGGCCAGCCGCAGGGTGCGGGTCCAGCCGCGGGCGGTCAGGCCGCCGGCGTCGCCGGCCCGCATCAGCAGGGCGCGGCCGGCCTCGTCCGGGGCGGCGAAGCGGTCGAGAATCTCGCCGGAGACGCGGGCGTTGACGGCCTGACCGCGGGCGACCTCGGGATCCAGCCCGGCGGCGCGCAGCCGGTCCTCCTGCATGTCGCGGGCGGCGAGCACCCGGGCGGCGGCCTCGGCCGTGCCCTCGGCCGGGGGCGGCAGGGCCATGTCGGCGGCGGTCACCGGCGGCGTCTCGACGGTCAGATCGATGCGGTCGAACATAGGGCCGGAGATGCGGTTCTGATAGTCGCGCTGACAGCGCGGGGCCTTGCCGCAGGCGCCCTTGCCGCCGCCGCCCAGACCGCAGCGGCAGGGGTTCATCGCCGCCACCAGCTGGAAGCGGGCCGGGTAGCGCACGTGGGCGTTGGCGCGGGCGACCACGATCTCGCCGGTCTCCAGCGGCTGGCGCAGCGAGTCGAGGGCCTGCGCCGAATACTCCGGCAGTTCATCGAGGAAGAGGACGCCGTTGTGGGCGAGGGAGGCCTCGCCGGGGCGGGCGCGGAGGCCGCCGCCGGTCAGGGCAGCCATGGAGGCGGAGTGGTGCGGGGCCCGAAACGGCCGGTCGCGGGTCAGGCCGCCGCGCTCGATCAGACCCGCCACCGACCAGACCATCGAGGTTTCGAGCAGCTCCTTCGCCGTCAGCGGCGGCAACAGGCCGGGCAGGCGCGCCGCCATCATCGACTTGCCGGAACCGGGCGGGCCGACGAAGAGCAGGTTGTGACCGCCGGCGGCGGCGATCTCGAGCGCCCGCTTGGCGCTCTCCTGGCCCTTGACCTCGCGTAGGTCCGGCGGGCGATCGCCGGCGCGCAGGGCGCCGGGCTCGGGCCGGCGCAGGACCTGGGTCCCCTTGAAGTGGTTGACCAGACCGATCAGCGAGCGCGGAGCCAGAACCGCCACCTCCCCGGCCCACGCCGCCTCCGGTCCGTTGGCCTCGGGGCAGATCAGTCCCAGCCCCATGGCGTCGACCGCCACCGCCGCCGGCAGGGTCCCGCCGACCGGGGCGATCCGGCCGTCGAGCCCGAGTTCGCCGACCGCCGCCCAGCCGGCGAGGACGTCGGGCGCGACTACGCCCATCGAGGCGAGCAGGGCGAGGGCGATGGGCAGGTCGAAATGACTCCCCTCCTTGGGCATGTCGGCCGGCGCGAGGTTCGCGATGATGCGCTTGGGCGGCATGGCCAGGCCGATGCCGGCGAAGGCGCCGCGCACCCGCTCGCGGCTCTCGGCCACGGCCTTGTCGGCGAGGCCGACGATGACGAAGGACGGCTCGGCCGCCGACAGCTGCTGGACCTGGACGTCGACGCGCCGGGCCTCGACCCCTTCGAACGCCACCGTGACGACGCTGGCCACCATCGGCCCCTCCCGCGCTCCGCCTAGAGAACGAAGCATGAACGGATAGGGTTTGCAAGAGCGACGTTATGCGGTCCGGCGGCGTTCGATGGCGTCCCACATCAGGGCGGCGGCGTCGACGCCGGTGAAGCGCTTCAACTGCTGGGCGCCGGTGGGCGAGGTGACGTTGATCTCGGTCAGCCAGTCGCCGATGACGTCGATGCCGACGAAGATCAGGCCGCGCTCGCGCAGGGTCGGGCCGATGGCGGCGCAGATCTCGTGGTCCCGGGCGGTCAGCTCGACCGGCGCCGCCGTGCCGCCGACGCGCAGGTTGGAGCGCACCTGGTCCTTGGCCGGGACGCGGTTGATGGCCCCGACCGGCTCGCCCTCGATCAGGATGATGCGCTTGTCGCCGGCGGAGACGGCGGGGAGGAATTTCTGGATCACCAGCGGATCGCGCGACCCGACGGCGTGGATCTCGACGAGGGCGTCCAGGTTGGGATCGTCGGCCTTGAGCCGCACCACGCCGGAGCCGGCGGCGCCGTGCAGGGGCTTGAGCACCACCTCGCCGTGGCGGCGGTGGAAGTCGGCCAGGGCCACGGGATCGGAGCTGATCAGGGTCGGCGGGGTCAGGCCGGGGAAGCGGGTGACCAGCAGCTTCTCCGGGGCGGAGCGGACCTCGGCGGGGTCGTTCACCACCAGGGTGCGGGGATGCACCGTCTCGAGCAGGTAGGTGGCGGTGACATAGGCCATGTCGAAGGGCGGATCCTGGCGCATCAGGATGACGTCGACGTCGTCGGCGAGGTCGAGCCTGACCCAGTCCCCGAAGACGACGTGGTCGCCGTGGACGGCGCGAAGGGTGACCGGGCGGGCGCGGCAGGAGAGGCGGCCGTCCTCCAGCGCCAGGGTGCGGAAGTCGTAGACCCAGACGGGGTAGCCGCGGTTCTGGGCCTCCATGGCCTGCAGGAAGGTGGTGTCGGACTCGATGTTGACCGCCTCGATGGGGTCCATCTGGATCGCGACTCTGAGCATGCCCTGTCCTTCCGCGCGGTGGACCTTGGCTAATGGGCAGCGCGGGGCCGGGGCGCAAGTCTAGTTGAGCTGGAGGCGGACCCGGTCGACGGAGATGCGGCGGTGAACCTCGGCCGGGTCGTCCAGGGAGCGGGCGCGGGACAGGGCTTCCAGCGCCCCGGCGAGGGCGCCCTGTTTCTCGCGCGCCGCGGCGACATCGAGCCACGGGCGGTGGTCCTCGGGATCGAGCAGGGCGCGGCGCAGGGCGGAGCGCTCGGCTCCCTCGTAGTCCTGCGACCGCAGGGCGCGGCTGAACAGGACGTTCTGCAGGCGCAGCAGGGCCTGGCGGTCGCTGACCGGGGCCATCAGCACGTCCAGCCGGTCGGCGACGTGCGGGGTCAGGCCGGCGCGCAGGGCGCGGCGGGTCAGTTCGGACGGCAGCACCAGGCGGCCCTGGCTGAAGGGGTCGAGCGCCACGGGCCCCTCGGCCGTCTCGACGCGGAGCAGGAAGTGGCCGGGGAAGTCGACGCCCTGGGCGCGCACGCCGGCCCGGCGGGCGGCGTCGATGTAGAAGACGGCCAAGGTCGCCGACAGGCCGCGGCGGCGCTCGGCCACATCGATGACGTCGGTGGCGCCGGGGTGGTCGTAGTTGAGCAGGTCGCCGTTCAGACGCATGTCGGCGGCCATGGTTTCGGCGAGGGCCTCGTCGGGCGCCTCGCTGCTGGCGAGGCGCTCGGACAGCCGCGCCGCGGCGGCGGCGGCGAGGGTTCGCACCGGCTCCGGATCGCGGAAGGGATAGTCGTGGATGGCGCACGCGAGGGCCGCCTCGAGCAGGGGGAAGGCCGTGTCCTCGGCCTGGCCCGCCTCGGTCAGAACGGTTTCGGCTTCCTCGCGCGTCACGTGCGGCCTCTTCCGAACGGCTCAACTCCACGACGATGGCGCGGAAGCCGGCCGGGGGCCAGCGCCACCATATCGATTCGGAGCAGATATCCGGCCAAGCTGGGTCTTTGACGCAACACCGCGCGGCCCGCGGCCAGCAACCGATCATACTGTTTCGCGGTCAGGGCGGCGAGGGCCGCCTCCATGGTCGCGCGGCGCTTGACCTCGACCACGGCGAGGACGCGGCCGCGGCGAGCGAGGATGTCGATCTCGCCGGCGCGGGTCTTCAGCCGGAAGCCGAGCAGCTGATAGCCCCGGCTCATCAGCCACAGGGCCGCGAGCCATTCGGAGCGGTGGCCCTGGCGGTGGGACAGGGCGCCCAGCGCCACGCGCCAGCCGCGCTTGACGACCGTCGCCCGCGGCGCCTTGAGACGGTCCGGGGCGCGGGCGGCGCTCACCGGCCCTGCAGCTCCAGGGCCCGCTTGTAGAGCGGCTTGCGGGGCAGGTTGAGAGCCTTGGAGACCTCGGCGGCCGCCTCGCCGGGCGGCAGGCGGGTCAGGGCCTCGGACAGGGCGGCGTCGGCGTCGGCGGCGCTGGCCTGCTCGGCCTCGCCGGGGCCGACGACGACGACGATCTCGCCCTTGGGCGCCTGGCAGCGAGGGTCGACGGCGAGTTCGGCCAGGGTTCCGCGCACGCACTCCTCGTAGAGCTTGGTCAGTTCGCGGGCGACGGCGGCGGGGCGGGGCCCGAGCACGGCGGCCATGTCGGCGAGGCTGTCGGCAAGACGTGGGCCGCTTTCGAAGAAGACCAGGGTCTGACGGCCGGGGCGGAGCTCCTCCAGCGCGGCGCGGCGGGCCCCGGACTTCGGCGGCAGGAAGCCCGCGAACAGCACCCGGTCGGCGGGCAGGCCGGCGATGCACAGGGCGGCGAGCAGGCTTGAGGCGCCGGGGACGGGGTGGACCGGCAGGCCCGCGGCGATGGCGGCGCGGGCGACGACGAAGCCGGGATCGGAGACCATCGGCGTGCCGGCGTCCGAGACGAGGGCGACCACCTCCCCTGCCCCGAGGCGCTCAAGGGCCAGCTCGGCGGCCCGGGCGGAGGCGTGGTCGTCGCAACGTTCCAGCTTCGCCTTCAGCCCATAGGCCGAGAGCAGTTTCGCCGTCACCCGGGTGTCCTCGGCCAGCACCAGATCGGCGGCGGCGAGAACGTCGAGCGCCCTGAGGGTGATGTCGCGCAGGTTCCCGATCGGCGTGGCCACCAGATACAGCCCCGGCGCGACCGGGCGTGGCGGCGGGGCGGTCGGAGGGAAGGCGGGGGCGTCAGGCATCGGTGGAAACGTGCCAGCCGGGAAGGGCGGGCTCAAGGCCAGCCGTCGCATGCAGCAGGGAGGGGAAGGTTATTGCCCGGCCGAACCCGGAAAATGAGTCGACGGAGTCGACAGGATCGACATCGGCCTCAGGCGATTTCAATGGCCTGGCGAGTCGGGGTTCCTGGCTTCAAGAGGACGCAGGGGAAGAATCATGCGCCAGGGAGGGGTGGGGCGCACATCGGCGCCTTGAGGGGCGGCGCAGCTCCTGGACGGAGCGGCGGGGGTTCGGCTGCCATAAGACCGGCGTGGACCGGACATTATGCGGCCAGCCGCTCCTCAGGCGGACAAATCGGCCTGAGAAACAGCTATGTAGCTGAACAGATACGGAATTCTCCACGCAACCAGACCATAATTCCCGGAAAGGCCAGCGCTCGGGGCGCGGTTGCGGTCAGGTCAGGAGGGCCTTCAGGACTCCGTCCAGCACCGGGCGGCCGCGGGGGGTGGCGACGACGCGGTCGCCGGAGAGGGCGAGGAAGCCGTCGGCGAGGAGGTCGGCCGGCGAACGTCCGAGCGCCTGCAGGTCGGCCACGGCCGCGCCCTCGACCGTCCGCAGGCCGAGCAGGATGCGCTCCTCGGCGGCATCGACAGGGGACAGGGAGGCGCGTTCGCTCCACGGCGAACCTGCGGCGACGCCGGCGACATAGTCCCCGATGCGACGGTGGGCGACGGTGGCGGTGCGGACGCTGTCGAGCGTCAGCCGGCCGTGCGCCCCGGGGCCGAGGCCGAGGTAGTCGCCGCCGCGCCAGACATGGAGGTTGTGGCTCGAGCGGGCGGCGAGGCCGCGGGCGTGGTTGGAGACCTCATAGGCCTCGAAGCCGGCGGCCTCGAGCACCGTCTGGGTGGTCTCGTAGAGGGTGGCGGCGCGGTCCTCGTCCGGCGGGGACCAGGCGCCGCGGGCCACGGCGCGGCCGAAGGCGGTCGTCGGCTCAATGGTCAGCTGGTAGGGCGAGACGTGCTCGAAGCCGAGGTCGAGCGCCTCGGTCAGTTCGGCGGTCCAGCCTTCCACAGTCTGGCCGGGGCGGGCGTAGATCAGGTCGATGGACAGGCGCGGGAAGGCGCGGGCGGCGACGGCGACGGCGCGGCGCGCCTCGGCTGCCGAGTGATTGCGGCCGAGAAAGGCGAGGCTGGCGTCGTCCAGGGCCTGCACCCCCATGGACAGGCGATTCACCCCGGCGTCGGCGAGGGCGGCGAAGCGGTCCGCCTCGGCGTCGGTCGGATTGGCCTCGAGGCTGATCTCGATGTCGCCCGCAGGCGGGAACAGGGTGCGGGCGCGGTCGATCACCGCCGCGACGGCGGCGGGATCCATCAGCGAGGGCGTGCCGCCGCCGAAGAAGATCGAGGCCAGCCGGCGCGGGCCGGTCAGGGCGGCCTGGGCTTCCATATCGGCGAGCATGGCCGCGACGAGGGCCGCCTGCTCGTCCGTCCGGCCGCGGTCCCGCACCACGTTGAAGTCGCAGTAGGGGCAGATGCGACTGCAGTAGGGCCAGTGGATGTAGAGGGCGAGAAGCATCGAAGTGGCGAGTGGCGAGTGGCGAG
>JAEYUE010000096.1 GCA_023433655.1 Pseudomonadota bacterium
TGGTTGAGGTCGCCGCAGGCCATGATCACCGAGTCCAGCGCCCGCATCTCGGCATGCAGCAGGCCGACGGCGTTGTATTCCCAGTCGTCCGACCGGAAGGAGTTCGAACAGACCAGCTCGGCGAGGCCGTCGGTGTGGTGGGCGTCGGTCTTGACGCCGGGGACGCCGCGCATCTCGTGCAGGACGACGGGTACGCCGGCGCTGGCGATCTGCCAGGCGGCCTCGGAGCCGGCGAGGCCGCCGCCGATGACGTGGACGGGGGAGGGGGAGGAGGTCATGGCGGCCTTCTAGTCATCCCGGGCCGCCCCGTCAGCCGGGAAAGGCGCCGCAGTTTGGCGGCAAGCTTCACTGTGGTTAAGATGGCTCCGCCGGGGAGGGCGAACGATGAAGAATTTTTCCGTAACTGAAGCCATTGCGGAGCCGTTCCGCCAAGCCGGGCGCAGGCCTATGGCCACGGTGGTGTGGGGACTGGTGCTGCTGGCGCCGACGGTGCTGGTCCTGGCTGCGATCGTCCCCCTCTTCCTTGATCTCATGGCCTCGGGCGCCCTGGAGCAGGGACCGGGCGCCGAGATGTCGCCCTTCGACGACGACTTCACCGCCATGATGCAGTTCCAGATCTGGAGCCAGCTGGCCAACATCGCCCAACTGTTCACCGTCCTGCTTGTCACTACGGCGATCGTCCGCGCCGTGTTCGCGAACCGCCGGGGCGACAGGTCCGCCTTCCTCCGCGTCGGCATGCAGGAGCTTTACGTGGCCGTGGTCGGCGTGACCGTCGGCATCGGCATGATCCTCCTGATCATCGTCGTCGCGTTGCTGGCGGTGGCCGCCGCTCTGGCCATGAGCGGCGCGCCCGACCCGTGGCGGACCCTGATCTATGTCGGAATGGGCGTGGTCCTCGCTGTCGGCTGCCTTGCCCTCTGGGGACGGCTCGCCCTACTGGCTCCGGCCAGCATCCGCTACAACACCTTCGCCTTTGTCGAGGGATGGAGGCTGGGCAGGGGGCAGACCCTGCGGTTGCTCAGCGTCATGATCCTGCTCTTCCTGATCGGCGTCGTGCTCGCCATCGCTGTGGTCCTGCTGGCCATGATGATCGCCATGGCGGTCAGCGGCAGCGTCGCCGTCGCGGACCCCGAGGCCTTCGCCGCCTGGCTGGAGGGCCTGCCAGGCCAGCCCGCCCTGATGATCGGTCTCGGGCTGCTGCTTTTGCTGCCTATGGCGTGGCTCCAGGGCTTTGGCCAGCTGATGACCACGGCGCCGTTCGCACGGGCGGCATGGGACCTCTCTGCCGGGCCGGAAGCGCCGGCGTCGGCGAATTCCGCTGACACCGCCCCGATCGCCGATTAGGCTGACGCCCGAATACGCACAGGAGGGGACAATGGCGTTTTCAGGCAGTGACGCGGCGTTCGAGGGCTTCCGGCTCGTCAGACGCAATCCGGTGGCCCTTGTCGCCTGGACCCTGCTGTATGCGGTCGTCAGCCTGCTCAGCCTGTTCGCCATGTCGAGCGCAATCGGCCCTTTGACGGCCTGGGGGGAGCGCATGGAGGCGCTGGAGGGAACCTCGCCGACGCCGGAAGAGGTCTTCGCGGCGTTCCAGGGTTTCGGGCAGGTCATGCTCGGCCTGTCGTGGCTGATACCTCTGTCGCTGGCCGTCAGCGCCATGCTCATGGCCGCCGTGGCCCGCGCCGTGCTGAATCCCCGCGCCGGCGGATTCGGCTACCTGCGTCTGGGCATGGACGAGCTGCGCGTTTTCGTGGTGACCCTGGTGCTGGGCATCCTGATGTTCTGCGCCTGGGTGGCGCTGGCGGTGCTGGTCGGCGTGCTGGGCGGGATCGCCGGCGCCTCGGGCGCGAACTGGATGTGGCTTCTGGTGGTGCTTGGCGGCCTCGCCGGCGTCGCCGCCATCATCTGGATCGCTGTCCGCCTGAGCCTCGCGGTGCCGATGACGGTCGCGGAGAACCGCTTCGCCTTCTTCGATTCCTTCAGTCTGACCCGCGGCCGCTTCTGGTCCCTGCTCGGCATGGCCGTGATCGCCTTCGTCATGGTGCTGGTCATCAGCCTGCTGTCCTGGGTGGTGACGCTGCCTCTCAGCATGATGGTCGGAACCGACGTCTGGGCCGGCGGCAGCAGCGATCCGGAGACGATCGCGGCGGCGCTGGACGTGACCAATCCGTGGGTCATCCTCAGCGCCCTTGCGGAAGCCGTTGTCTACGCCCTGACCGTCGGCGTCATGTATGCGCCGTTCGCCGCCGCCTACCGTGACCTCAAGGGCCTCGGGGCGGAGACGCCGACCGCCTGAGCTGGCGCGCGGCGCCTCCCGTTGAGCGAATCGAAGGACACCATGGCAGGCATCGAACTCTACGCGCCCAGGCGGCCCCGCCATCGCCGCACCTGGACGCTCGCCGCCCTGGTGCTGGCTGTCGTCTTTATTGTCGTCGGGCAGGTCGCCGGAGCGGTTCCCGGCATCATGGCGGGGCTTCTGACGCCGGAAGGCGAGCCGGTCGGCTGGCCGGGGACCGCCTGGACCCTCGTTTCCTTCGCCTTCACCGCGGGCATCGTTGTCCTCTGGGTGACGCTGTTCGAACGCCGGGGGCTGAAGGAGATCGGCTTCAACGGCTCGGGGCTGAAGCGATTCCTGCGCGGCTACGCCATCGGACTCGCCTTCCTTGTCGCGGTCGTCGGGGTGATCTGGGCGCTGGGCGGCTACCGGATCGACGCCGGCGGGGCGTTCGTTGCCGCCAATGTCGGCGCCGCCCTGGTTCCGATCGCCGTGCTGCTGCTCGGCTTCGTCGTCCAGGGATCGACCGAGGAAATTCTGACCCGCGGCTGGCTGATGCAGGTCATCGCCTCGCGGCACGGCCTGGCCTGGGGCGTCGGCCTCAGCTCGGCGCTGTTCGGCCTGCTGCACGCGGCCAACATCGATCCCTCGCCGGAACTGCTCACCGGGGTGCTGAACGTGGTGCTGTTCGGGGTCTTCATCGGCCTCTACGCGGCGCGCGAGGGCTCGCTGTGGGGCGTCTGCGGCTGGCATGCGGCCTGGAACTGGTTGCTCGGGCTCGGCTTCGGCCTGGAGGTCTCCGGTCAGGTGATCGAGACCACGCCGCTGGTCGTCGATCTCGCCACGCAGACCACTGTGCCGTGGTGGGTGACCGGGGCCGCCTTCGGGCCGGAGGGCAGCGTGGTCACCACCGCGGTGCTGCTGATCAGCACCGTCGTTCTGATCGTGAAGGGACGCACGCGCGACCACGGCGTCGAGGCCGCGGCCGCCGGCTGACGGCCGTCCTCAGGCGCTCTTCTTCAGCGCCTCGACCCGCGCCCGGCGACGCAGTTCGTGCCGGTCCAGCACCTCCTTGAGGTATTTGCCGGTCCAGCTGGCCGGGTTCTGCGCCACCTGCTCGGGCGTGCCCACGGCGACGATCTCGCCGCCGCCGTCGCCACCCTCGGGGCCGAAGTCGAGCAGCCAGTCGGCGACCTTGATGACGTCGAGGTTGTGTTCGATGACGACGATGGTGTTGCCGTTCTCGACCAGCTCCTGCAGCACCTCGAGCAGCTTGCGCGTGTCCTCGAAATGCAGGCCCGTGGTCGGCTCGTCGAGGATGTAGAGGGTCTTGCCGGTGGCCCGCTTCGACAACTCCTTGGACAGCTTGACCCGCTGGGCTTCGCCGCCCGACAGGGTCGTCGCCGACTGTCCGACCTTGACGTAACCGAGGCCCACCCGGTTGAGGGTCAGCATCTTGTCGCGGATCGACGGCACCGCCCTGAAGAAGCTCGCGGCCTCCTCGACCGTCATGTCAAGAACGTCGGAAATGCTCTTGCCCTTGAAGACGATTTCCAGCGTCTCGCGGTTGTAGCGCTTGCCCTTGCAGACGTCGCAGGTGACGTAGACGTCGGGCAGGAAATGCATCTCGATCTTGATCAGTCCGTCGCCCTGGCAGGCTTCGCAGCGGCCGCCCTTGACGTTGAAGCTGAAGCGGCCGGGGCCATAGCCGCGGGCCTTGGACTCGGGCAGGCCGGCGTACCAGTCGCGGATCGGGCCGAAAGCGCCCGTGTAGGTGGCCGGGTTGGAACGCGGGGTGCGCCCGATCGGGCTCTGGTCGATGTCGATGACCTTGTCGAACATCTCCAGCCCCTCGATCCGGTCGAAGGGGGCGGGAGCGTCCGACGCATTGTGCAGGCGGCGGGCGGCGGCCTTGTACAGGGTCTCGATGGTGAAGGTAGACTTGCCGCCGCCGGACACGCCCGTGATGCAGGTGAACAGTCCGCCGGGGATTTCGCCGGTGACATTCTTCAGATTGTTGCCGGTGGCCCCGCTGATCTTGAGCATCCGCTTGCGGTCGACCGGGCGCCGTCCCTCGGCCGGCAGCTCGATCTCGCGCTCGCCGGTCAGATACTTTCCGGTCAGCGACCTGGGATTGGCCATCACCTCGTCCGGCGTGCCCTGGGCGCAGACCTCGCCGCCGTGAACGCCCGCCGCCGGCCCCATGTCGATGACATGGTCGGCGGTCAGGATGGCTTCCTCGTCGTGCTCGACCACCAGCACCGAATTGCCGAGGTCGCGCAGGCCCTTGAGGCTGTCCAGAAGGCGGGTGTTGTCGCGCTGGTGCAGGCCGATCGACGGCTCGTCTAGCACATACAGCACGCCGGTCAGGCCCGAGCCGATCTGGCTGGCCAGGCGGATGCGCTGGCTCTCGCCACCCGACAGGGTCCCCGAACTGCGCGACATGTTGAGATAGTCGAGGCCGACGTTGTTAAGGAAGCGCAGCCGGTCGTTGATCTCCTTCAGGATCCGCCGCGCGATCTCCATCTGCTTGTCTGACAGCTGGCCGTCCAGGCCGCTGAACCATTCGTGGGCATGCTTGATCGACAGCCCCGACACCTCGGCGATATCGCGGCCGGCGATCTTGACGGCGAGCGCCTCGGGTTTCAGGCGCTTGCCGCCGCAGGCCTCGCACGGCGTCTCCGACTGGAACCGCCCGAGCTCCTCGCGCACCCAGGCGGAATCGGTCTCGCGCCAGCGCCGCTCGAGATTGGGCAGCACACCTTCGAACGGCTTGGTGGTCTCGTAGGTGCGGGCGTTGTCGTCGTAGGTGAATTTGATCTTGTCGGCCCCGGATCCGTGCAGGATCACGGCCCGCGCCTGCTCCGGAAGCTCGCGCCAGGCCTTGTCCATCGAGAAGCCGTAGTGGCGGCTCAGCGACTGCAGGGTCTGGGTGTAGAGGGGCGACGGGCCGCGCGACCACGGGGCCACCGCCCCCTTGTGCAGGCTCTTGTCGCGGTCGGGCACCACCAGGTCGGCGTCGAAGGCCAGCTTGACGCCGAGGCCGTCACAGACGGGGCAGGCGCCGAACGGATTGTTGAACGAGAACAGCCGCGGCTCGATCTCGCTGATGGTGAAGCCGGAGACCGGGCAGGCGAACTTCTCGGAGAAGGTGATCCGCCGCGGCTCGCTCTCGCCATCAGCCAGGTTGGCCCACTCCGCCACCGCTATGCCGTCGGCCAGCCCAAGCGCCGTTTGCAGGCTGTCGGCGTAGCGACCCTCCAGCCCCGGTTTGGTGACGATGCGGTCCACGACGATGTCGATGTCGTGCTTGAATTTCTTGTCGAGGGTCGGCGCGTCCTCGATGGCGTAGAACTCGCCGTCGACCTTCAGGCGCTGGAAGCCCGAGCGCTGCCACTCGGCGATCTCCTTGCGGTATTCGCCCTTGCGGCCGCGCACGACCGGGGCGAGCAGCAGCAGGCGTTCGCCGTCGGGCAGGGCGGTCAGCTTGTCGACCATCATGGAGATGGTCTGGCTCTCGATCGGCAGGCCGGTGGCGGGCGAATAGGGCACCCCGACGCGCGCCCACAGCAGGCGCATGTAGTCGTGGATCTCGGTGACGGTGCCGACCGTCGAACGCGGGTTCTTCGAGGTCGTCTTCTGCTCGATCGAGATGGCCGGCGACAGGCCCTCGATCAGGTCGACGTCCGGCTTGCCCATCAACTCGAGGAACTGCCGGGCGTAGGCCGACAGGCTCTCGACATAGCGGCGCTGCCCTTCGGCGTAGATGGTGTCGAAAGCCAGCGAGCTCTTCCCGGAACCCGACAGGCCGGTCAGGACCACCAGCTTCTCGCGCGGGATGTCGAGGTCGACGCCCTTGAGATTGTGCTCCCGCGCGCCGCGCACGCGGATGAAGTTGTGCTTTTCGGTCATGGAATCCGGGAACGCGGAGGAGCCGGGACAGGGTCCGGCGCGACGCCGCTATATGGGGACCAATTCGCGGAATTCAGCAAGAACAATGGGGGAACGTTCCGGCTCCGGCCGTTCCGCTGCTGACAGCCTGTGTCAGCAGGCCGTCACCCCCGCGGCTCCGGCGACCAGGGTTCGGCCCGCCGGATGTATCGTTCGCCCTTGCCAAGCAGCAGGCCGTTGGCGCCGGCGACGCCCAGTTCGAGGCTCTCGGCGATACGTTCCGCCCGCTCGATGAAGTGCTCGGCCGCCGCCGGCGGGCAGAGGTCTCGCGCGGCTGCCCGGAACAGCTCCAGCCAGCGATCGAAATGACGCGCGTCGACAGGCAGGGGCAGGTGCTTCGGCATCGGCCGGCCGTGGTAGACGCCGCTCATCAGCGCCACCGACGACCAGAACAGCCGCATCTGCTCGAGGTGGGGGGCCCAGTCGTGGATGCGCTCGTTGAACACCGGACCGATCAGCGGATCGGCGCGGACGCGCTCATAGAAGCCGTCGACAAGCCGGGCGATCATTGGCTCGTCAATACCGGTTTCGGAACGTATCTGCGCGACGATCGCGGCGCGGCGGCCGGCGGCGTCGCTCCTGTCGGGTACCTGGTCCATGCCGGCCATCTAAGGCTTGCGGAGCGCGGGCGCCAGCGTATCGGAGGCGCCGCCGGCGACCCGGTAACGGCTTCGTCACCGCCGCTCGCGGCCGAAATCGCTTGCGAGCGCGGCGCTTCGCCCTCATCTTGAGGTTCGAGTGAGTTTCACCGGAGGCCCGACGAAGATGATCAGCGCGCTGGGAATTGGTTTCGCCCTTTCCGCCTCGCTGCTCGCGTTCGTCCATGTCCTCTCCCAGCCTCGCCCCAAGCCCGTCCGCATCCGCATTCGTGACGCTCGATCGCGTCGCGGCCCGCACGCCTGACGGCCACACCCTCTTTACCGACCTGAGCCTCGCCTTCGGGCGCGAGCGCACGGGCGTCGTCGGCCGCAACGGCGCCGGCAAGACCACCCTGCTGCGCCTCGTCACGGGCGTTGCCGAACCCGCCGAGGGCGTCGTCGCGCGCAGCGGCAAGGTCGGATGGCTGGAGCAGCGGCGCGAGCCCCGGACCGGGGAAACCGTCCTCGACCTGCTGGGGGCCGGCCCCGCCATGGCCGTGGTGCGCCGCGTGTTGGCTGGCGAGGGCTCGGCGGACGACCTCGCCGCCGCCGACTGGACAATGGAGAACCGGATCGGGATCGCCCTTGCCGAGGTCGGCCTGTCAGGCCTCGACGGCGCCAGGCCCGCGGCGTCCCTGAGCGGCGGCGAGCAGACCCGGGTCCGGCTGGCGGCCCTGCTGCTGGAAGCGCCCGACCTGCTGGTGCTGGACGAACCCACCAATCATCTGGACGCCGATGGTCGGGCCGCCATCGCAGACCTGCTGGCGCGCTGGAAGGGCGGCGCCGTGGTGGTCAGTCACGACCGGGCGCTGCTGCGCCGGATGGACCGGATCGTCGAACTGTCGGGCCTCGGCGCCGCCCTCTACGGCGGCAACTACGACCACTTCGCCGAACGCAAGGCGGTAGAGCGAGCCGCGGCCGAGCGCGATCTCGACACCGCCGAACGGGGCGCGGCCCAGGTCGCTCGCGAAAACCGGAAGGCCGTGGAGAAGAAGGCGCGGCGGGACAAGGCCGGACGGGCTTTCGCGGCGAGGAAGTCGGAGCCGAAGATCCTGCTCGGCGCCATGGCCGAACGCGCCGAGACCTCCGGGGCTCGCGAGAACCTGCTGGCCCAGCGACGGGCGGAGGCGGCCGAAGCCGTCCTTGGGGAGGCGCGGGCGCGGGTCGAACGCGTTCGGGCCATGGCCATCCCCATGCCGTCCTCCGGTCTGGCCGCCGGCAAGACGGTGCTGGCGCTGGACGAAGCGGTCTGGGACGCGCCGGATGGACGGCGCGTCGTCGGCCCGCTCTCGCTTCGCGTCACCGGTCCGGAAAGGCTGGCGGTCGCCGGTCCCAACGGCGCGGGCAAGACCTCCCTGCTGAAGCTGATGTCGGGCGAGCGTCAGCCGACCTCGGGGCGCGTCGATCGCCCCGTCCCGGCGGCGCTGCTGGATCAGGAAACGGCGCTGCTTCGTCCGGACGAGACCCTGCTCGAGGCCTATCGCCGCCTGAACCCCGAGGCGACGTCCAACGAGGCCCACGCCGCGCTGGCCCGCTTCCTGTTCCGCAATACGGCGGCGCAGCGGATCGTCGGGACCCTGTCCGGCGGAGAGCGACTGCGGGCGGCCCTGGCCTGCGTCATGACCGGCGCCCGGCCGCCGCAGCTGCTGATCCTCGACGAGCCGACCAACCACCTCGATCTGGAGTCCCTCGCGGCGGTGGAGGCGGCCCTGACAGGCTATGACGGGGCCGTGATCGTGGTCAGCCACGATGCGGATTTCCTCGACGCCATCGGCGTGGAGCGGACGATCACGCTCAGGCCGTCCGGTTGAAGGCCACCGCGCGGCCGTCGCCGGCGTTGGCGCGGCCGCTGGCGCCATAGGCCGACGGGCTGCCCCGTTGGGATGCCACCTCCGCGGCGATGGTCTTCACCAGTCCCTCGGAGATGATCCGCGCGGCCTCGATGGCGCGCGAGTGCCGGCTGAGCATGGTCTCGAAGGCCTCGGTGACACGCACCAGGGCGGCGCGTTCGCTGGCCGGGGCCGCGGCAAGCACCTCGGGGCGGGCCTTCACCTGCGCCGATTCGCGGCGATAGGCGTTGGCCAGGTCCTGGGTGCCGGCCAGGCTGGCGGCGGCGTCCTGCGGCCGGTGCGCCTCGAAGGCCTTCGCCTCGGCCCCAAGACTGGCGGTCAGCCGCTCTGTCAGATCGATCAGCTGGCGCACCCGGGCGGTGGCGTTCAGTTCGGCGGTTCCGGTCATTGCGACTGCTCCTGCATCCTCAGCATCTGGGCCATGACTTGGTCCGCCAGGCCGATTCCGCCCGCCTTCACGGTCTGGCCGGCCATGGCCTCGATCATGAAGCCGCGCCACATCGCCTCGGCCTCGCCGCCGCCGAACGGTCCGTCGGTCGACAGGCCCTCGAACATCGGCTTCAGCATCTGGGCCAGGAAGGAGGCCTCGAAGGCCTGCGCGGTCTCGCGCATCCGCGCCGTGGCGGCGGGCGCGGCCGGCGCCGGCTGGAGCAGGGCGGAGGAGACAGCCAGGTCGCTCATCCTCACATCACCTCGATGTCGGCCTGCAGGGCCCCGGCCGCCTTGATGGCCTGAAGGATGCTGATCATGTCGCGCGGGCTGACGCCAAGGGCGTTAAGACCGTTGACCAGGTCGGACAGTGAGGCCCCGCCGCCGACGATGCGCATCTGGCGGCCAAGGTCTTCCTCGACCGAAACGTCCGACTGCGGCACGACCGCCGTCTCGCCGCGGCTGAACGGCTCGGGCTGGACGACCAGCGGCGTCTCCTGGACGGAGACGGTGAGGTTGCCCTGGGCGATGGCCACGGTGGACACCCGCACGGCCTCGCCCATGACGATGACGCCGTTGACCTCGTCGATGATCACCTTGGCGGGGGCGTCGACATGGACCGGCAGGTTCTCGACCTGGCTGATGAAGCCGGCCATGCCCATCTGGCCGGGTGACCGCAGGGCGATGACCGTTCCGTTCTCGGCCAGGGCCGCGCCCGGATAGACCTGGTTGATGGCGGCGGCGACGCGCTGGGCCGTGGTGAAGTCCGGATTGCGCAGGGTCAGCCGCACCTCGTTCAGATTGGCCATCTGGAAGCCGGTCTCGCGCTCGACCGTGGCGCCCGAGGCGATGCGGCCCGCTGTCGGCACCCCCCGGGTGACGGACGACCCCGAGGCGCCCGAGGCCGAGACGGCGCCGGTCTGGATGGAGCCCTGCGCCACCGCATAGACCTCGCCGTCCGCCCCCTGCAGGCTGGTCACCAGCAGGGTCCCGCCGAGCAGGCTCTTGGCGTCGCACATGGACGAGACGCTGACGTCGATCCGCGAGCCCGGCGTGGCGAACGGCGGCAGCTCGGCGGTGACCATGATCGCCGCCATGTTCTTGGAATTGGCGTTCGAGCCGCGGATGTTGACCCCCAGCCGCTCGGTCATGCCTTCCAGCGACTGGCGGGTGAAGGGGCAGTTGCGCAACGAGTCGCCGGTGCCGTTCAGCCCCACGACCAGGCCGTAGCCGACCAGCTGGTTGGTGCGCACCCCCTCGACGGCGGCGATGTCCTTGATCCGCGACTGGGCCGCGGCCGAGCCGGCGAATCCCGCCACGGCGGCGGCGGTCAGAAGGGAGGCGAGCAGTTTCTGCATCGGTACAGGGTCCGCAAACTGTTGTGCTGATCGGGATGCCAGCCGCGTGCCAGCCGGAATGTTGAAAGAATTCAGTGATTGCAGTGTGGACAGGCCGGAATCGAGCGGCAGAATCTGCCGGGGCGTTAACCAAACAGTGACCGGCGGCCGCCGATGGTCGGGCAGGTTCTGGAGTCGCAATCCATGAAGGTCACCGGCCCATCCGGATCATCGTCCGCTT
>JAEYUE010000214.1 GCA_023433655.1 Pseudomonadota bacterium
ACGTTGCGGTCGGCGAACAGGTTCAGCGAGGTGCCGGCCTGTTCGAACAGGGTGAAGAACACCACCGCGCCGAAGATCAGCACCACCGCCAGCATCATCCGCTGGCGCTGCACCCAGGTCTTGCAGACGAAGGCGATGATCCAGGCGATCAGCGCCAGCGACAGCAGCGTCGAGATGCTCAGAACCGTGCCGACGAGGGCGTTGCGCTGGACCATGAACCAGACGATGCCGACGCCGAGGATGGCGAGAATGTAGATCAGCCATTCGCGGTTGATCGGACCGAGCACCGGCCGCTTGATCAGTTCGGGAACCGGCGGTTCGCCCTTGCCCTGCAGCAGCGGCTTGCCGAGCACGAAGACGACGAGGCCCAGCGCCATGCCGACGCCGGCGAGGCCGAAGCCGGCCCACCAGCCCACGGTCTGGCCCAGCAGGCCGCACAGCACGGCCGCCCAGAAGGCACCCAGGTTGATGCCGTAGTAGTAGAGGGTGAAGCCGGAATCCCGCCGGGGATCGCCCTGCGGATACAGCTGGCCGACGATCGTCGAGATGTTCGGCTTCAGGAAGCCGACCCCCATGATGATCAGCGAAATGGCCAGGTAGAAGATGTTGACGCCGTTCTGGTCGCGGGTCTGCACCAGCTGGTACGAGCCCTCAGGCAGCACCTGCGGCAGGCTGGCCGTCGCCGGCAGGTCGGTCAGGGCCAGGCCGCCGTCCTCGGCGGGCGTGAAGGCGTAGCGCTGGCCGTCGACCATGATGCCGACCTCGCGGGCCGCGCCGCGGCCCTCGCTGACGACCTCGTACTGGGCGCCCGCATAGGTCAGGGTCTCGGTCGCCGGACGGCCCTCGAAGGCCATCATGCCGTGACCCGCGACCAGCAGCACGGCGCCGAAGGCGATGGCCTTGCGCGTGCCGATGTAGCGGTCGGCCATGATGCCGCCGATCAGCGGCAGCAGATAGACCAGCGAGGTGTAGGAGCCATAGGTGGCGCTCGCCGTGGCGTCATCGAACAGAAAATGCTGGGTCAGGAAGAAGATCAGGATGCCGCGCATCCCGTAGTAGGAGAACCGCTCCCACATCTCGGCGAAGAACAGGATGATCAGCCCTTTCGGGTGGTTCTTCAGGATCTGCATCAGGACGGGCAGGCCCGTTAGCAAGGTGATGATCAGACCCGCGAGGATGACGATGTTCAGGCTCATGCCGCGTCTCCCCCCATTCGCCCGGCTTGAAGCCCGGCCGAAGCGCTCGCGGCGCTTCCTCCATCCGTTTTACGCAACGGCTCACTCCCGAATTGCAGCGCCCCACCTGACGCGCGAAGGCGCATAAGCAGCACGGCAGGCAAGACCGGACAAGAGTTAAGGGTAAATTGGCGTGGACAGCGCGCCCGCCGTCGGTCTCTCGAGGCCGGCCTCAGGCTTCGACGAGGTCGAGGCGACGTTCGATCCGCCCCAGACGCTGATCGAAATGATCAATCCGGCGGTTCAGGCTGTTTACGTTGTTCTCGAGCCCCGTCAGCCGCACCTTGATGTGGTGCATGTCTTCCTTGATGTTGACGAGGTCGGTCTCGATCCGTCCAAGCTGCGCCTGGATCTTCTGAAGCACCGGAACGATGATCTCGGTCACCTCTGACATGGCCGGAACATAGCGTGAAAATGGAGTACTGCCAATGAAACGCTGGTTGGCCGGGATCGGCTGCATCGCCCTCCTCGCCGCACCCGCCGCCGCCCAGGACGCCCCCCGCTGGTCTTTCGCCATCCACGGCGGAGCGGGCGTCATCGAGCGCGACAGCCTGACGCCCGAACAGGACGCCGCCTACCGCGCCGCCCTGCACCGCGCGCTGGAGGCCGGCTCGGCCGTCCTCGCCGACGGCGGCTCGGCTCTCGACGCGGTCCAGGCGGCGATCCAGATCATGGAAGACGACCCGCTGTTCAATGCGGGCCGTGGCGCCGTCTTCACCGCCGCCGGCCGCAACGAGTTGGACTCGGCGATCATGAACGGGGCCGACCGCACCGCCGGCGCCGTCGCCGGCCTGACCACCACCCGCCACCCCATCGCCGCGGCCCGCGCGGTGATGGAGCAGTCGCCGCACGTCATGCTGATCGGCGAGGGCGCCGACACGTTCGCCGCCTCTGTCGGTCTCGAACAGGTCGACCCGTCCTTCTTTTTCACTGAACGCCGCTGGCAGGGCCTGGTCCGCGCCCTCGAACAGCAGGGCCAGCCGATTCCCGACCGTCCCGCCGGCGCGCCCTCGCCGCAGGCCTCGGCCGATCTCCCCGCTCCGCCGCTCAACGAACGCAAATTCGGCACCGTCGGCGCGGTGGCGCTGGACAGCCAGGGCCGGCTGGCGGCCGGCACCTCGACCGGCGGCATGACCGCCAAGCGATGGGGCCGGGTCGGCGACGTGCCGGTGATCGGGGCCGGCACCTACGCCTCCAACGCCGAGGGCTGCGCCGTCTCGGCCACCGGCTCGGGCGAGTATTTCATCCGCGCCACCGTCGCCCGCGACATCTGCCACCGCACCGCCGCCGGCGCCGACGTGCAGGCGGCCGCCGACGCCGAGATCGCCGACGTCGGCTCGATCCGGGGCGCCGGCGGGGTGATTGTCATGGGCCCCGAGGGCCGGCCGGCCTTCGCCATGAACACCTCCGGCATGTACCGCGGCGCCGTGTCCTCGACCGAAGCCGCCCGCGTGGCCATCTACGGCGACGAGGAACTGCGGCCGTGAGCGCCAACCGCGACACGCCCGGCGTCATCGCTCCGCCGCCGCTGATCTATCTCGGTTTCCTGCTGGCTGGCTGGGCGATCTTCCGCTTCGCCAACCCCGAGGTGCTGGGCGAGGCGGCCCGGTGGCTGAAGCTCGGCTTCGGCCTGGAGACCCAGACCCGCCGGATCGTCTCCCTGCCGCTGATCATCGGCGGCCTGCTGCTGGACGGCGCCGCCGCCGGCTATTTCCGCCGCCTCGGCACCGCCGTCGAGCCGTGGAAGCCCTCGACCGTTCTCGCTACCGACGGCCTCTACCGCTTCAGCCGAAACCCGATCTACCTCGGCTTCGCCATCACCTACATCGGCCTCGCCATCGCCATGGACAGCGTCCTCGTCCTGGTGCTGCTGATCCCCTGCCTGATCGTCGTCGACAGCTTCGTCATCCGACGCGAGGAGCGCTATCTCTCGGCGAAATTCGGCGCCGACTACGACGCCTACCGGGCCCGGGTGCGGCGATGGCTGTGACCCCCGACCCCCGCGACGAACTGTCCCTGATGGCGATGGAAGAGCTCGACGCCGCCTGCGGCCTGGCGTGGCCCGACATCAAGGCCATCACCCCGTGGGGCGACAGCTTCACCGGCTTCGCCCCCTCCGGCCGCGAAGTCGAGATCGAGCGCCGCTACCTGTGGGCGCACGAGCCCGAGGGCTCGGTCTCGGTCGAGGTCGAGGTGCGCGACGTGGGGGCCCGCACCGGGGCCGAGGCCAAGGCCCTGATAACGCCGAACTGACCCTCGCCTCCCGCATCGGGCGAATCCGCGACGCCGTTAACCTTTCCCGTTGCCAAGCGGAGCCGTCGCGGCAAGATGCGCCGTCCGCGAACGGCGGTCGGTCCGGCGGGGAGCCCCGATGTCCTACGGCGACGACTTCGCCAGCGTCGATACGGCCGGCGCCCCGCTCGACCCGACCATCATGATCGGCGCCGACCCGATGTTCTGGGGCGCGATCGGGCTCGCCCTGGTGGTGGCGGCCATGTTCGGCTGGCTGTTCGGGCGGGGCGGGCGGTCAGACCATGCCGACGCCGCCCACTCGATCTGGGAGGCGGTCAACGACGCCGCCAAGGCCGCCATGAAGGCGGACACCGAGTCCCTGCCGGCCCGCGCCTCCGACCTGCGCCGCGTGCTCGGGGCCCGTCTCGGCAAGACCCTCGCTTTCGGCGGCGCCCTCGGCGAATGCGTCACGGCGCTGGACGACGCCCTGAAGGGCCAAGTCGGGGACAATGGCCACGGCCACCCCGGACACCCGCCCGGCCCCGATACGGGGCACGGTCACGACGGCCACTCGGCCGGCGACTCGGGCCACGCCGCCGCGCCTTCCGCCGCCTCCAGCGTCACCATCGTCTCGGTTCACACCCCCCCGGCCCCGGCCCATGCGCCCGCGCCGGCCCATGGCAAGCGGCCGATGACGACGAAGGAGCGCAACGACGCCCTGCGCCTTGCCGTGGCCGACTTCAACGATCACTGGCGCCACCGCTCGGCTCGCGAGGGCGAGATGCGGGCGATCGTCGCCGAGCTCTGCAACACCGCCACGCGCCGCCCGCACCTCAGCCACAGCGGCGGCCAGCACTGACGCAGCCTGTTCCCCCGCGGGCGGAAACCGCCTAAGCGGGAGGCATGAAACTCGCCTCGCTCAAGCACGGCCGCGACGGCCGCCTCGTCCTCGTCTCCAGCGACCTCGCCTGGTTCACCGACGCCTTCCTGATCGCCCCGACGCTGCAGGCGGCGCTCGACGACTGGGACCGGGTCGAGCCCGACCTGCGGGCCCTGGCCGAAAGCCTTGAGCACGGCGGCGTGCCGCGCGGCCGCTTCCACGAGCGCGAGGCCGCCTCGCCCCTGCCCCGCGCCTACCAGTGGGCCGACGGCTCGGCCTATGTGAACCACGTCGCCCTCGTCCGGCAAGCCCGCGGCGCGGAGATGCCCGACAGCTTCTGGACCGACCCGCTGATGTACCAGGGCGGGTCCGACGGCTTCCTCGCCCCGCGCGATCCCATTCCGCTGAAGGACGAGGCCTGGGGCTGCGACCTCGAGGCGGAGGTCGTGGTGGTCACCGGCGACGTGCCCCAGGCCGTGACGCGCGAGGAGGCCCTGTCCCACATCCGCCTCGTCGGCCTCGTCAACGACGTCAGTCTCCGCAACCTGATCCCGGCCGAACTGGCCAAGGGCTTCGGCTTCGTCCAGTCCAAACCGGCCTCGGCCCTGTCGCCGGTCTTCGTCACCCCGGACGCGCTGGGCGACCGCTGGAAGGACGGCAAGCTGCACGGCACCCTGTCGGTGCAGCTGAACGGCCAGGACTTCGGTCGTGCGGACGCTGGCGTCGACATGACCTTCGACTTCGGCACGCTGATCGCCCACCTGGCGAAGACCCGCAGCCTCGGGGCCGGCTCGATCATCGGCTCGGGCACCGTCTCCAACCGCGACGCCGACGGCGGCCCCGGCAAGCCGGTCTCCGAGGGCGGCCTCGGCTACTCCTGCATCGCCGAGGTCCGCACGGTGGAGACCATCCTGCGGGGCAAGCCGGAAACCAGCTTCCTCAAGCACGGCGACACCGTCCGCATCGAGATGCTCGACGACCACCACCACTCCATCTTCGGCGCCATCGAACAGACGGTCGGGCCGGCGTGATGAGGGGAGCGGCGGTCCTGCTGGGGCTTGTCGCGGCCGCAACGTCGGCGGAAGCCCAGGAACCGGCCTGGGCCACGTCCCGCACCCCTCGCGGCGTCTCCGCCGAACTGGCGCTGTCCGGCGACGCGCGCCTGAAGGCGCAATGCGATGCCGGAACCATCTATCTTCTGCTTTATGGTCCGGGCGTCGCGGGCCTGCCCGACGAGGTGACGGCGCAGGCGCGCCCCGGGGATGCGCCGGAAGTCACCGGCTCGTGGCTGCGCTGGGACGAAGGCGGTCCGCTCCTGTCCCGCACACCCGCCCGGAACATCCGCGCTGTGCTTCGAATGGACCACCTGGTTCTTCCCTTGGGGCCTTGGCGCGGTGATCCGGCCGCGACCTTCGGCGCCGACCTTCCGGCCGACGATGGCCCGCTGCGCGCCGTCCTCGAGGACTGCGGAGAGCCGGCCGCCAGCGAGCGCGACCGCCCGCCCGAAGAAGTCGTGGCCGCCGCCCGGGAAGCTGAACTGACGCCCATCTGGTCGCGGGCTCCGGCCCCCAGGTTTCCGGAAACGGCCCGCCGGGCCGGTCAGACGCGCGGCGAGGTCTGGATCAACTGCCGGATCGGATCCGGCGGCGTCCTCACCGACTGCCGGGCCGAGAGCGCCTTCCCGGCGGGCTACGGCTTCGCCGAAGCCGCCCTCGCCGCCGCTTCCACGAGCCGGCTTCATGGCGGCGTGGAGGGCGGCCACGTCGCCTTCCGCGTGGCGTTCCGGATGGCCGGTTAAGCCCCTCGACGGGCTCAACGCCCCCCATCAGGCGGTGAGGTCTCCGATCCGCCGCAACGCCTCGTCGAGCGCCCGCTCCACCGGCACGGCTACGTCCGGCCGCACCCCGACGCCTTCCCAGTTGGTCCCCGTCAGCGGATTCCGGGCCTCGCCGATCGGCATGATCACCGTAAACCACGGGCCCAGGTCCATGCCGGTCGAGGGATTGGCGCCCCCGCCGGTCGGTTCGCCGATGATCGTCGCCCGGCCCGCCGCCTGCAGGTCATAGGCCACGGCCTCGGCCGCCGAGAAGGTCCCCGGTCCGACCAGCACCACGATCGGCTGGGTCGGAAAGGCCGGCGCCGCCACGGGATTGGCGAAGCGTTCGAAGGTGTCCCGTCCGTCCTGCACGCAGCCCTCGGCGTCGGCCGGATCGGGCTTGCACCGGCGGAACTGGATATCCTCCAGCCGCATCGGCTCGGGCGCGAGATGCCCCATCAGCTGGCGCAGCGCGACCTCCCCGCCGCCGAGGTTGTCGCGCAGGTCCAGCACCAGCGCCCAGGCCCCGACCAGCTTCGCCATCGTCGCATCGATCGCCGCCGCCGAGTCCGGATGGCCGCTGAACGAGGCGAGATTCAGATAGGCGACGCCGCCGTCCAGCACCCTGGCCTCGCGCACGCCCCAGCCGTTGCGGGCCTCCTCGGCGCCCATCTGCTCCATCGTCGGCGGCCCGCCGGCGGCGGCGACCTCGTCGCGGCTGCGCGCCTCGAGCCAGACCTGCAGATGCTTGTCGCCCGACGCCGCCAGCAGCTCGGCGTTGATCGCCTGGCGGAAGGCCTCGGGATCGGTCAGGGCCATATGCGCCTCGCGCCGCGCCGCCAGCCGCGCCCGGATCGCCGGCGTCCGCTCAGCCATCACATAATGGGCCAGCCGGCGGTCGAGGGTGTCCAGCGCCCGCGCCCGGTCCGCCGCGGTGATCGCCCTATGCGGGTTCGCCGCGGCGCCCGCGCCGGCCGTCGCCTCCTGCGCCAGCACCGCCGCCGGTCCCTGGCACGACAGCAGCACCGCCCCGAGAGCGGCCGTGATCAGATGCTTGGTCTTCATCCTCGTCTCCTTTCCGCGGAAGGAGGCGACGACGGCGCTTTACGGATGCGCGGCGAGGATTAAACCTTGGACAGGTCCGCGCCCGTCGGGGGGCGGGGGACGGGGGCTTCCGGATGTCGATCGAACAACTGATTCCGGTCATCGTGATCGCGGTGGTGCTGCCGCTGGTGCTGCTGCGCAACCGCCGCCCGCGCACCCTGCGCCTGCGCTGGATGTGGGTCGTGCCCCTGATCGTCGTCGCCCTCATCGGCCTCGGCCTGTGGGCGACGATCGCCTTCGACCCCGGCCACACGCCGTTCCGGCCGGTCGACTGGACCATTCTCGTCGCCGGACTCGGCCTCGGGGCGGCGCTCGGCTGGCTGCGGGGACGGATGGTGCTCATCCACAAGGACGCCGACGGCGCGCTCAAGGCCCAGGCCTCGCCGCTCGGCCTGATCCTGATCGTGGCCCTGCTGGCCGGCCGTCAGGGCCTGCGCGCCGTGCTTGAGCCCCACGCCGCCGAATGGGGCCTGAACGTCCTCGCGGTGCAGGACGCCTTCATGCTGCTGGCGGTGGGCCTGGTCGTGGCCCAGCGCGTCGAGATCTACATCCGCGCCCGGCGCATCCAGGCCGGCCGGCCCGACGGCCATCTCGTCGCCGACGCCTGATCGACGCGCGCGTCGCCTCCCCGATTGCCTCGCCCGGCCCGGCGCGCTACCTCTCGCGCCAGCCGGACGGCCTGTGCGGGCGTGGTGAAACTGGTAGACGCGCCGGACTCAAAATCCGGTTCCGAAAGGAGTGTCGGTTCGAGCCCGACCGCCCGCACCAACTCTTCCTCTCCGATGGCCGGCGCCTCGCCGGCGTGATCCGCCGCTCGCCGACGAAACGCCGAACACAGGA
>JAEYUE010000232.1 GCA_023433655.1 Pseudomonadota bacterium
TGGCCGGTGACCGGGCTGATCGGCAGGAAGGGCGAATAGGTCGCCCGCCGCTCCTCGCCCAGCGTCGGCAGCAT
Source organism: Pseudomonadota bacterium (assembly GCA_023433655.1). GTDB lineage: Bacteria > Pseudomonadota > Alphaproteobacteria > Caulobacterales > Caulobacteraceae > Brevundimonas. The sequence goes on from JAEYUE010000232.1 coordinate 75, forward strand.
GATGGCCTGCACGGCGTCGAACCGCTCCAGCAGGCGCAGCAGCACCTCGTCGAACCGGCCGCTCCGGTACTGCTCGGTCGACGACAGGAATTCGTAGTCGAAGCCGAAGCTGTCGAGGAAGGCCCGCAGGCGGGCGTTGTTGTGCGCCCCGAAGCTGTCGTGCGTGCCGAACGGGTCGCGCACCACGGTCAGCGGCTTGTGCAGGTCCTCCTGCAGGATTTCGGGGTTGGGGATGCCCTCCGGCACCTTCCTCAGCCCGTCCATATCGTCGCTGAAGGCCACCAGTCGGGTCGGCCAATGGTCGCCGGTCAGGGCGCGGAAGGCGTTGCGCACCATGGTGGTCCGCGCCACCTCGCCGAAGGTGCCCATGTGCGGCAGGCCCGACGGCCCATAGCCGGTCTCCAGCACCACCGGCTTCTGCAGCGCCTCAAAGGTCGCCAGCGCCTCGTCCGCCTTGCCGGCGTCGATCAGCAGCTTCGCCGCATCGCGCTCGGCGTCGGACAGCCGCTTCTTCAGAACGTGGTTCAGAAGGTTGCGGGCCTGTTCAAACGGCCACGACCGGGCGTCGCGCGCGAGGGTTTCGAGGTTCTGCAGCATGGGCGCGGTTTGCAGCCTCAGGGGACCGCGGTCAACGATCAGGCTTGGTCACGCCGGAAATGACCCAGAACCGCGCCGCCGATCCCCGCCGGGATCAGCGCCATGCCGAGGTAGAGGATGGGGCTCGGCGCGGCGCCTCCGACCGATCCGATCCAGAGGCAGAAGGCGTAGGCCATGCAGGCCACGGCGCCGGAATACAGCCACGGCCGCCGGAAACGCACAAGGCTGAGCACGAGATCGACGACCGCCATCATGACCGCCGAGACGATTGCGATGTTGAGGGCCGCCAGGAGCGCCGGGCCGGCAATGATCTCCACCGGCGTACGACTCGCGTTGAAAGCCGGGACGAAGGACATGGCGATCATGATCAACCAGGCGGAAACCGCCACCGCCAGAATGGCCGCCGGATAGGCCCGCCACCGTCCACCCCGCCGGCCGCGCGGGGACACCGCGGCGGGCGGGGTTGCGGCACGTCTTCCGAACGCCATGTGGCTCTCCTCTGAACAGGCGGCCAGTTAAGGGCCTATTCGTGAAGGGAATCCTGCGCCGGTCGGCCGGGCCCGCCGCGACCGCTCAACGCCCAAGCCACCACCGCCAGACCACCCCCAACGACCAGTGCATCCTCGATCAGCCCGCTCCTGGTCTGGCCGATGCGCCGCATGGCCCGCTTGCGCCCGGCCAGGGTCAAATACGCCAGCGGCACGGCGGTCACGACCGCCAGCAGTCCCCCTGCGCGCTCGCGGCCGCGCGGCGCGAGGGCCGAACCGGCGATGCCGGCGCTCATGATCCGGGCCAGCAGGCCAGGAATGACCGTTCGGTCGGGCGCCGATTTCATCTTGTCGCCGAACAGCTCGCCCACGCCCATCATCAGCGCCCCTGCGGTGAACAGCGGATGGGTCAACAGACGCAGCCGGCCGGGCGTCCGGCGATGGGCGAGATGCGCGCCGGCGAGGGCGGCCATCGGCGTCATCGAACGCGCGCTGGCGGCGGCGCCGATCAGGGCGGAAGGGAGGAGGTCTGGAGCTTTCATACGGGCTGAACCGCTGGTCGAGGTTCCGGTTCATTGGAGCCGGCCGCCTTGACCGCGCCCCATCCCCGTGGCCTTTGCGACGGTCCATGAAGACCGCCGACTTCGACTTCGACCTGCCGGAAGACCGAATCGCGCTTCGCCCGGCGGAGCCGAGGGATTCCGCGCGCCTGCTGGTCGTCGGCCACGACGGCGGGCTCGAAGACCGCATCGTCCGGGACCTGCCCGACTTCCTCCGCCCCGGCGACGCCCTCGTGTTCAACGACACCCGCGTCATCCCAGCCCGCCTGTCCGGTGTGCGGCAGCGACGCGGTCCCGGGGGCGACACCCTGACCGTCGAGGTCGAGGCCACGCTGCACCACCGCGACGCCCCGGACGTCTGGTCGGCCTTCATGAAACCGGGCAAGCGCATCAAGCCCGGAGACCGCATCCGCTTCGGCGCCGACGGGGACGCGGCCTGCGAACTAGGCCGGCTCGACGCCACCGTCGAGGCCAAGGGCGAGGACGGCCTGGTCGCCCTCCGGTTCGACCTGTCCGGCCCCTTCCTCGACGAGGCGATCCGCGACGTCGGCGTCATGCCCCTGCCGCCCTACATCGCCGCCAAGCGGCCCGAGGACGAGCGCGACCGGTCCGACTACCAGACCATCTTCGCCCATTGGGACGGCTCGGTCGCAGCCCCGACCGCCGGTCTTCACTTCACCCCTGGACTGCTGGAGGCGATCCGCGCCCGCGGCGTCTCGACCCATGCGGTGACCCTGCACGTCGGGGCGGGCACCTTCCTGCCGGTCAAGGCCGACGATGTCGCCGACCACAGGATGCACAGCGAATGGGGCGAGGTGTCCGCGGAGACGGCCAGTGCGCTGAACGCCGTGCGCGCCGCCGGCGGCCGCATCGTCTGCGTCGGCACCACCTCCCTGCGCCTGCTCGAGAGCGCCACGGACGAGGACGGCGTGGTCCATCCCTTCCACGGCGACACAGCCATCTTCATCACCCCCGGCTACCGCTTCCGCGCCGCCGACGTGCTGATGACCAACTTCCACCTGCCGAGGTCGACCCTGTTCATGCTGGTCTCGGCCTTCGCCGGGCTCGAGACGATGAAGGCCGCCTACGCCCATGCGGTGCAGACCGGCTACCGCTTCTATTCCTACGGCGACGGCTCGCTGCTATTCCGCGCCGCCTGATGCCCTTCCCCTTCGACATCTCCGCCACCGACGGCCGCGCCCGCACCGGGGTGCTGCGCACCCCGCGCGGCGACATCCGCACCCCCGCCTTCATGCCGGTCGGCACCGCCGCCACGGTGAAGGCGCTGACGGTCGGGCAGGTGGAGCAGACCGGCGCGGATATCCTGCTGGGCAACACCTATCACCTGATGTTGCGCCCCGGCCCGGAGCGAATGGAACGGCTGGGCGGACTTCACCGGTTCATGCGCTGGGACAAGCCGATCCTGACCGACTCGGGCGGCTTCCAGGTCATGTCGCTGTCGGGCATCTCGAAGCTGACCGAGGAGGCGGTGACCTTCTCCAGCCATGTCGATGGCTCGAAGCACGTCCTGACCCCGGAGCGCTCGATCGAGATCCAGGCCGACCGGCTGGGCTCGGACATCGTCATGCAGCTGGACGAATGCGTCGCCTGGCCGGCGGAAGAAGGCCGCGCCCGCGAGGGCATGGAGCTGTCGGCGCGCTGGGCGAAGCGATCCAAGGCCGCCTTCGGGACCCGCGACGCCCAGGCCCTGTTCGGCATCCAGCAGGGCTCGACCTTCGAGCACCTGCGCCGCGAGAGCTCGGACCGCCTGCAGGACATCGGCTTCGACGGCTACGCCATCGGCGGCCTCGCCGTCGGCGAGGGCCACGCGGCCATGTGCGAGGTGCTGGACTACGCGCCGGAGATGCTGCCCGCCGGCCGCCCGCGTTATCTGATGGGGGTCGGCAAGCCGGTCGATCTGGTCGAGGCGGTGTGGCGCGGCGTCGACATGTTCGACTGCGTGCTGCCCACCCGGGCCGGCCGGCATGGCCAGGCCTGGACCTGGGCGGGGCCGATCAACCTCAAGAACGCCCGCTTCGCCGAGGATCAGGACCCGCTCGACCCTGAGGTCCCCTGCCCGGCCTCTCAGGACTATTCAAAAGCTTACCTGCACCATCTTGTCCGCACGGATGAGATTCTCGGCAAGGTCCTGCTCAGCTGGCACAACATCGCCTTCTTCCAGGCCCTGACCGCGGCGATGCGAACGGCGATCGCGGAAGGGCGGTTCGAGGCGTTCCGGCGGGACTTCCACGCCCGGCACGTGTCGAACGGGAAGGGCTAGGGACCAGGCCGCAGGCGCCTGCCTACCGCCTCCGCGGCCTGAACCAGCGCGGCGCCGCCGGCGGCGCGCAGTTGCGGTTCATGCCTACGCCCTTGAGGAAGGCCCGCCGCATCCGCCCGGCCTGGATGGCCGCCTGGACATGGCGGCTGTGCTGTTCCGCGCCTGAAAGGCGGCGGATCCAGCTGCGCCCCGGAATGAAGTCGGTGGTCGTGTCACGGATGGCGTCGAGGGCGGCCTTCGAGGCGGCGTCGCCGGCGCGCTCGCCGAGGGTCGATCCGTCGGGGGCCGGCGGTTCGTCGAGATCCGGACCCAAGGCCTCATCCAGACGGGCGACCTCGGCGGCGATTGTGGTGCATTGGTCGAGGTTGCGCAGGTCGTACGGACTGGCCTCGGCCTGCAGCAGCACCGTCGGAATATGCTCGCGACGCAGGTTCAGGTCCTCGAGCGGAGCGGTGGCCGCCGCGCCAACTCCGGAGCCGAAGTCCCGCGCGGCCGCACAGCCGGATAGCAGCAGAAGGGCGGCGATGGGCAGGGCGAGCACGCGCATGGCCCGTTGAACCACGCGGTCCCGAAGCGAGTCCACAGGCGACGGAACGCTGCGCGGTCTGACGGCTTGTGTCATAACACCGAGGCGGAGTCCCCTCATGTACCAGGCCATCCGGCAATGGCTGCAGCAGATGCGCTGCAATCACGCCTTCAAGTACAGCCGGTCGCGGCCCGGGACCCTCGTCTGCAGGAAATGCCACGCCCGCCGCGGCAGGCCCGCGGGCTAGCCTTCCGCCGTTCCGGTTTTGAGCCGGTTGCGGTTGCCGGCGCGGGTTTTCGGGCCCTGGCCGACATCGATTTCGGTCTGACGGGGCCGGTTGCGGTTGGTCCCGCCCAGCTGGACGTCGTCGGCGTCGATCGGATCGCCCTCGTCCATGAAATCCGCCATCTCGCCGGCCGCAGGCGGCGCCAGGGTGGATTCCCGCCCATCCGGAGCGGCGTAGCTGTGGGGCTCGGGCGGCCGGGTGTCGTCGGGCCGGCTCCTGCCCGCGTCCGTCTGATCGCCCGGGCCGACCGGATCAGTGGCGGCGTTCTGGGCCGTGGCGTTGGCGGAATCGACGTTCTGGTGCGGCATGACGGTCTCCTTCGCTGTCTTTCGACAACGAGACGCCTGCCGGCTTGTTCCTGGAAGGGAGGTGGTACGTCCTCTCGGGCTCGAACCGAGGACCCTCTGATTAAAAGTCAGATGCTCTAACCAACTGAGCTAAGGACGCACACCGACGCGGGCCGCGCGTGCGACCTGCGACGCGCCTTCTGTTGCAAAGCGCGGCCGGGGTCAAGCGTCGCCTCGACGGTCGGGGTCCGCGCCGCTAAGCAATTCCGATGAAACCTCTCTCCGGCGTACGCATCCTCGAGTTCGACGGCCTCGGGCCGGTGACCTTCGCCGGGATGGTGCTGACCGATCTGGGGGCGGACGTACTGCGCCTCACACGCAGCGCCGCGGCCGGGGCGGCGGTGTTCACGGAGGTCGGCGGGGAGATTCTGCATCGCGGACGACCGGAGGTCCCCGTCGACCTGAAGGACCCGGACGATCTGGCCCGGGTGCTCGAACTGGTGGCCGGAGCCGACGCCCTGATCGAGGGCTTCCGTCCCGGGGTCATGGAGCGGCTCGGCCTGGGTCCGGAGGCCTGCGCGGCGCGCAACGCGCGGCTGGTGTTCGGGCGGGTGACCGGCTGGGGCCAGTCGGGGCCGAAGGCGCGGGAGGTCGGCCACGACCTGAACTACATCGCCCTGTCGGGGGCGCTGTCGATGCTGGGCGAGCCGGACCGGCCGCCGCGGCCGCCGCTGAACCTCGTCGGCGACTATGCCGGCGGGGCGATGCTGCTGGCGACCGGTGTCCTCGCGGCTCTGCTGGAGGCCCGGACGACCGGGCGCGGCCGGGTCGTCGACGCGGCCATGACCGACGGTTCGGCCCTGCTGACCAGCCTGTTCCACGCCCTCGCCGCGCGCGGCCTGTGGGGGGAGGCCCGAGGCGCGAACCTGCTGGACGGGGGCGCGCCCTTCTATCGCTGCTACGCGTGCCGGGACGGGCGGTTCGTGGCGGTCGGGGCGCTGGAGCCGCAGTTCTACGCCGCCCTCCTGCAAGGTCTGGACATTCCCCCTGAGGAGGCGCCGCAGTACGATGTCGCCGGCTGGCCCGGCCTGCACGAGCGCTTCGCCGCCGCCTTCGCCGCCCGGGATCGAGACGAGTGGACGGGCCGCTTCGACGGGACGGACGCCTGCGTGACGCCGGTGCTCACCCTCGCCGAGGCGGCGCGACATCCCCATAACGCGGCGCGCAGGACCTTTGTCGATCAGGGCGTGGTCCAGCCGGCGCCCGCCCCCCGCTTTGACGGCGAGCCCCCGGCGATCATGCACCGGCCGGCGGCGCTGCCGCTCGCCGAGGCGCTGGCGCGCTGGCGCTGAGCCTCAGGCGACCGCGGCCTCTGCGGCCGGTCGCCTCTCCTCCGCGCAGGCTTCCGCGAGGGTCCGGGCCAGCATGACCGGGTCGATCGGCTTGGTCAGGAAGGCATGGACCCCGCCGGCGGCCTCCCAGGCGGCGCGATGGGTGTCCAGCGCATTGGCGGTCAGGGCGATGACCGGCGTGCCGCCGTTGATCTCGCCCTGGCGGATGCGCCGCGTCGCCTCCAGACCATCCATGACCGGCATCTGCATGTCCATCAGGATGGCGTCGAACGGCTCGGCCAAGGCCGCCTCGACGGCCTCGGCCCCGTTCTCCACCAGCGTCAGGCGGCAGCCGTGCGGCTCGAGCAGGAGGGTGAGGATGCGCCGGTTCACCTCATGATCATCGGCGGCGAGTATAGACCGGCCACGTAGCGCGCCGACGGCCTCGGCGGGCCGCTCCGGCCGCGCCGCGGCGCCCTCGATCGCCTCCATGGGCAGGGTCAGGGTGAAGGTCGACCCCTGCCCTTCGACGCTGGCGGCGGTCAGGCTGCCCCCCATGATCTCCGCCAGCTTGCGGCTGATCGACAGGCCCAGACCTGTACCGCCGTGGCGTCGGGTGGTGCCCACGTCGGCCTGCTCGAAGCTGTTGAACACCTGGTCCAGCCGGTTCGCGGGGATGCCGCAACCGGTGTCGGAAACGGCCACCATCAGACGTTCGTCGGCCCAGTCCACATCCACCGCAATCTCCCCGTGCGAGGTGAATTTCACGGCGTTGGACAGGAGGTTGAACAGGATCTGCTGCAGCCTCAGCGGATCGGTCCGCACGGCTTCCGGAACCCGTGGCGCGACCCGCAGGTTCAGGCGCACGCCATTGGCCATGGCGCGCGGCTCCCACAGCCGACCGAGCGCCGCGAGACGTTCGCGAACGATCATCTCGGCGCTTTCCAGCTCCATCTTGCCCGCCTCGATCTTGGAGAAGTCGAGCACGTCGTTGAGCAGCCCCATCAGCACGTCGCCGGCGTCGATCAGCATCGAGACGTGTTCGCGCTGGCGGCGGTCCAGGCGAGTGCCGCGCAGAAGGTTGGCGGCCGAGATCACCGCGTTCATCGGGGTGCGAATCTCGTGGCTGACCACGGCGAGGAAATCGGACTTGGCGGCGCTGGCGACCTCGGCCTTCTGGCGGGCCCGCTGCTCGGCGTCGCGCGCGGTCTGAAGCGCCGTGGTGGTCATGGAGCTCTGGCGCACGGCGACCACCAGATGGCTCATGTAGAGCACGCAGCCGATGGCGATCAGCAGCTCGTGCCAATTGCCCGTGACGACGGCGCTGAAGATGGGCAGACCGAGGAAGTAGGTCGCGTGCGCCGCCACCGCCGAAATAAGGATCGGCCGGGCGTGATGCATGTGCAGGCTGACGTGCAGCAGTCCGCCCGCGCACTGCACCATGGCGAAGATTCGGCCCGCTTCACCGCCCCAGAACCACATATAGGCGGTGATCCCCGCGTAGACGATCACGCTCAGCAGGGTCGTCCCGCACGACAGGGCGACATAGGCGCGGTCCGGCTCCCAGGCGGGGTCGCGGCGGAACCGGCGGAACACCAGCCAGTCCAGCGCCTGGGTGGCCAGCACGGCGGCGAACCAGATCCCCGGCCAGATTGTCGGGGTCACGAACCAGGCCGTGGCGCCGATGAAGGCCGCCAGGGCGATACGGGTCTTCAACTCCCGAAATCGCACCTGCGAGACCATGGCGTAAGCAGTCGCGGTCATAGAACCCCCTCAAGTTCGCCACCTTCCCGCGAATTGGAAAAGGATTGGTTGCCGCTCTTGGTGACCGCGGGTCCGATCTTGGCTATGGAACGCTCGAAACCGCCACGCGTTTGCACCGCCGATCCGGGGAGCCGCTCATGAAACGCCTTTTCGCCCTTGTCGCCATCGCCGGCGCCGTCGCCGTTGCGGCGTGTGACGATCCGCGTCCGGCTGAGCCGGAAGTCATGGACTCGCCGGAGGAGCCCGTGGCCCCGGCGGTCGAAGAGGTCCAGGCGCCCGTCGCGGCGCCCAGTGCGACCGATGCGCCGCCCAGCAACAGCGTTTCCCCCGCGGAGAAGCGGACGTCCGAGGAATCGGTCCAGCCGGACAGCGAGACCCTGTTCTACTAGGCCGCCGGCAGGGCGGCCCCAATTGCGCCCCCGGCGGATGCGAGCCCACCGCAGCTCACAGGGCGTCCGCCCGATGACGAAGGTTCCAGCGTGACGCCGAGGCCCGCCCTGTTTCTTTCCAGCGTGGCGGGACTGGCGCTTCTGGCTTCCGCCGCGGCGGCCGATCCCCGAGCCGAGGTGCGCGGCGAAATGGACGCCGCCCTGCGCGAGCAACTACAGCGCGCGATCGGCGAGGTCGACGGGCCGCCCGCCAACCGTTTCGAAGCCCGGCGACGGGCGCGCGGCGCGCTTGAGGCGGCCGAGGCCCTGCTGCGGTCCGAAGGCTACTACCAGCCGGTGCTTGAGGATGTGGTCGAGGGCGAGGAAACGCCGATCGCCATCGTCGAGGTGACTCCGGGTCCGCGCTTCGCCCTGACCGATCCTGTCGTCAACTGGGTCGAGCCGCCGCCCGCCCCGCCCCTGCAGGAGACCGTCCTGGGGGACATGGGCCTGAAGGCTGGGGACCCGGGCCGCGCCGTCGATGTGATCTCCGCCGAAGGACGCATCGTGGCGGGCCTCACCCGGCGCGGCCACGCCGACGCGCGCGCCGATCGCCGCCGCGTCGTGGTCGACCACGCCGCCCTGACCGTTCAGCCGACCTACAACATCGTTGCAGGCCCGCTCGTGCGCCTGGACGGGGTTCGACTGGAGACGCGGGGTCCGACCAATCCCGAGTGGGTGGCCGGCCTCGCCCCCTGGTCGGAGGGCGAGGTCTATGATCCGGAAGACGTGGCCGAGCTTGAGCGTCGGCTGCTGGAGACCGGGGTGTACGACGGCGTGGGGGTGGCCCTGGCCCCGCCCGCCGACACACGGCCGGACGGCAACCGGCCGATCATCGTCACCCTGACCGACCGGCCCCGGCGAATCCTCGAGGCCGGGGCCACCTTTTCGACCGCCGAGGGATCGGGCGTCGATCTGATCTGGACCTGGCACAACCGTTTCGGCCGGGCGGACACCCTGATCTGGCAGGCGCGGGCGGCCGACGTGGACAGCCGGCTCGGCGTCGACCTGAGGCTGCCGCACTGGCGCCGGCCCGGGCGGACTCTCCGCCTTTCCACGGCCATCCTCAACGAGGACACCGACGCCTATCGCCGGACCGCCGTGACCGCCGCGGCCGACCTGCAGCAGCGCATCGGCAAGACCTCGTGGTTCAGCTACGGCCTCGGCCTCGACGCTGGCAAGTATGACGAGAACCGCTTCGATCCGGCGACCCAGGCGCCGATCAATTTCGAGCGCGACCTGGTCATACTGACCGGCCGCGGCAGCCTCTATCTCGACAATTCCAACGATCCGCTCGACCCCACCACCGGCTGGCGCCTGACCGCCTCGGCCCAGCCGACCGCCGTCAGCGGCGAGGACAGCATCGTGTTCCTCCGCGCCGAAACCCAGGTGACGGCCTACCTGCCTGTTCAGGACAATGCGAAGACGGTGCTGGCCGGCCGGATCCGGCTGGGCTCGATCATCGGCGGCGAGGAGCTGACCATACCGTCCGACCGGCTGTTCTATTCCGGCGGCGGCGGATCGGTGCGCGGCTATGAATACCAGGGGGTGGCCCCACGCCTCCCCGACAATACCCCCCGCGGCGGACTCAGCCTGTTCGAGACCGCGGTCGAGGTGCGCCGCGACCTGTTCCGCAATTTCCAGGGCGTGGTCTTCGTCGACGCCGGTTCGGTCGGCTTCAGCGAGGCCCCCGACTTCAGCAACATGCGCTACGGCGCCGGCTTCGGCGTCCGTTACCGGCTGCCGTTCGGCCCCGTCCGCGCCGATGTCGCCTTCCCGCTGGACAAGCGCGAGGGCGATGCCGACTTCCAGATCTACGTCAGCATCGGACAGGCGTTTTGACCGACGCGCCGCCGCCCGCCGAATCGCCTGAGCCGCCGGTCGAGAAGGCCCGGCGCAAGCGCACGCGGAAGCAGGCCGTGGCCTTCTTCGGCGGGATCGCCCTCGCCATCCTCGCCGTCCTGGTGCTGGTCACGGCGGTGGGCGGCCGGATGTACCTGCTCTCCGATTCCGGGCGCGGGCTTGTGACCAGCTTCGTCGCGGGCAAGAAGCTGGGCCGATACGGCCGCATCAACGTCGAGGGGGTGCGCGGCGACCTGTTCGACGACTTCACCATCGCGCGGGTGACCGTCACCGACGCCGAGGGCGTCTGGCTGGAGGCGCGCGATGTCCATGTCGACTGGAACTGGTGGCCGCTGGTGCTGCGTCGCTTCCACGCCACCGAGGTCGAGGCCGGGGTGGTCCGGCTGATCCGCCGGCCGCTGGTCGAACCGCAGACCGAGCCGCCTGGCCCCCAACCCCTGACCGTCGAGATCGACCGGTTCGCCGCTGACATCGAGCTGCTGGAGGGCTTCAGCAAGGAGTACGGCCGCTGGAAACTGGCCGGCGAGGCCAAGGTCCCGCGCAAGGGGGTGAAGCGCGTCGTCGTCAACGCCGACAGCAACAGCCGGCCCGGCGACTTCCTGCGCCTCAATGCCGCCATCAGCGACAACATCGCCGACATACGGCTGAACCTGCAGGCCCGCGAGGCGCGCGGCGGGCCGATCGCGGGCGCCCTGGGCTATTCGCCCGACGAGCCCTTCCTCGCCCGGGCCGTGGTCAACGGCGAGGTGGTCGACGCCGTGGTGCGCACCGGCGACTTCACCCCGCTGACCGTCAAGGGGACCTACGGGCCGGACCAGACCCTGATCACCGGCTTCGTCGACTTCTCCGGCTCGGACCTGCTCGACCCGTTCGTGCGCCGCGTGGGCCGGACCGCGAAATTCGCCCTCGCCACCGCCCCTGACCGCAATGGCGACGGCCTTCAGGGCGTCGGCTGGCGCCTGGCTTCGGAAAACCTGTCGTCGCGCGCCAGCGGCGTCGTCAGCCTTGAGGATCGCAGCCTGCCGCGCGGGCTACGCGTCAACGTCTCGACGCCTTCGCTGACCCGCCTCGCCGGCCGGCCGCTGGGCGACGCCGCCGCCTGGTCGGCGCTGTTCCGGGGCGACGCGAAGCGCTGGAGCCTGGACGGTTCGATCGACGTTGTCGGCGCCGAGCTGTCGAGCTACCGGGCGCAGCGCATCCGCGGTCCGGTCGACATCAGCGTGCGCAACGGCCGCTACGACGTCGACGGCGACCTGCGCGCGGCCGGCGGCTCGACGGCCGGCATGATCGGCGGGCTGCTGGGCGCCGCGCCGCGGGTGCAGTTCGAGGCGGCGCGTCTCGCCGACGGCTCGATCCTGCTTGAACGCCTCGACGCCGAGGGACAGGCCTTGAAGGTGACCGGCTCCGGCGGCCGCAACCTGCTGGGCGGCCTGGGATTCCGGGGTCGCGCCGAGGTCACCGATGCGGCCCGCCTCCGTCGCGGAGCGGACGGCGCCTTCGGCGGGACGATCGCCGCCTCCATGCCCCGCCGCGGCGCCCCGTGGAGGGTCACCTTCGACGGGCGCGGGCGCGACTTCGCCCTGGGCGTCGGGGAACTGGATCGCCTCCTGGGGCCCGCCCCGAGGCTCCAGCTGGTCGGCGCCCTCGACGACGGCCGCGTGGTGGTCGAGTCGGCGCGGCTGGCCGGCGCCCATGGCAATGCCGCCGCCCGGGGCTTCGTCGAGGGCGACGGCCGGCTGCGGCTGGCGATGAACTGGAACGCCCGGGGGCCGTTCGGCGTCGGCCCGCTCGAGATCGACGGGGCCATGACCGGAGAGGGCCTGATCGGCGGCACCCTGGCCCGGCCCAGCGCTGACCTGCAGGCCGCCTTCGGCCGCGTCGCCGCCGGCGCTCTGATCCTGACCGACGCGCAGATGGACCTGACCTTCCAGCGCGGGGCCGACGCCTCGGACGGCCGCATCTCCGTGGTCGCGGGCTCCAACTACGGCCCGGCGCGGGCCAGCGGAAACTTCTTCCTCGGCGGCGAGCGCATCCGCCTGACCGACGTCGACCTCGACGCTGGAGGGATCGCGGCGCGCGGCGACATCGGCCTGTCGAACCGCTTTCCGTCCAGCGCCGACCTGACCTTTACGGCCCGTCCCGGCGCCTTCCTCGCCTCGGGCACGGCCGAGGGGCGCGTGCGCCTGACCGAGGGCGCGGGCGACGAAACCGCCATCCTCGACGTCACCGGCCGCAACGTCCGTCTCGCGGGGTCCTCATGGGTCATCCGCACGCTGAACCTCAACGGCCGCGGCACGCTGGAGCGGCTGCCCTTCACCCTCAAGGCCGACGTGGGCGGGGCCACGCCGGTCAGCTTCGACGGGACGGGCGTCTATTCCCGCCGCCCCGAGGCCCAGACCGTGGCCCTCGAGGGCTCGGGGCGCATCCGCGAGATCGCCTTCACCACCCGCAATCCCGCCGTCATCGCCCTGGCCGGCGACGGGCGAGTGGTCCGGGTCGACCTGGGGGTAGGCGGCGGCGTCCTGACCGGCGAACTGCGTCAGGATTCCCGCGCCGCCATCGTCGAGGCCAATCTGACCAGCGTGGAGCTCGGCTCGCTGGCCCCCGACCTGCGCGGGCGGGCGACCGGCCGGCTGTCGCTGCGCGGCGCCGGCGACGACCTGTCCGGCTCGGCCAACGTCACGCTCGAAGACGTGCGCAGCATCGACGCCCCGCGCGGTCTGGCCATCGACGGGACGCTGAATGCGATTCTGGTCGACAACACCCTGCGCGTCCAGGCGCGGGTCGCCGACGACGGCGCCGTCCGCGCCGACGCCGACGTCACCCTGCCGGTCGAGGCCTCGGCGGCGCCCCTGCGGCTGGCCGTGGTGCGCACCCGGCCGATGAGCGGCGAGGTCGACATCCAGGGTCAGGTTCAGCCGGTGTGGGACCTGTTCCTCGGAGGCGAGCGGTCGCTCTCCGGCATCGTCAACGCTCGCGCCACCCTGGCGGGAACCATAGCGGCCCCGCGCATCAACGGCCGGATGGATCTGTGGCAGGGCGGCTTCCGCGACAACGCCACAGGCCTGCAGCTGCGTGACGTGACCCTGGCCAGCCGGTTCGACGACACCACCGCCATGGTCGAGAGCTTCTCGGCCACCGACGGCTCGGGCGGAACGATCGAGGGCGACGGCCGCATCGGACTTCGCGAGGGCTCGGGCTCCAGCGTCCAGCTGACCCTCGCCCGCTTCCGCATCATCGACAACGACATCGCCGTGGCCCGCGCATCGGGCCCGCTCAGCGTCGTCCGCGCCCAGGACGGCAAGATCCAGCTGACCGGCCGCATCGACATCGACGAGGCCCGCATCGAGGCCAATCCGCCCGGCTCCCGGGGCATCGTCGAAATGGATGTGGTCGAGATCAACAAGCCCGGCGGCGACATTCCGGAGGAAGAGCAGAACCGGCCGCGCGGACCGCAGATCGGCCTGGATGTCGCCATCCGCTCACCCGGCGGCGACGTGCTGGTGGTCGGGCGGGGCCTGAATGTCGAGATGAACGTCAACGCCCGGGTCACTGGCACCATCAACCAGCCGGTTCTGAGCGGCACGGCGCGGGTCGTGCGCGGCGACTACGACTTCGCCGGCAAGCGGTTCGTGTTCGACGATCGAGGCACGGTGACCCTGTCGACCCGGCCCAGCCAGATCCGCCTGAACCTGACCGCGACCCGCGACGATCCGGCCCTGACGGCGACCATCCGGGCGACCGGCACGGCTGCGCGGCCGGAGATCACCCTGACCTCCACGCCCGCCCTGCCTCAGGACGAGATCCTGTCACAGGTGCTGTTCGGACGATCCGCCTCGCAACTGTCCCCCTTCGAGGCGGCCCAGCTGGCCGCCAGCGTCGGGGCCCTGGCGGGCGGCGGCGGATTCGACGTGATCGGCAACCTGCGCGAACTGGCGGGACTGGACCGCCTGTCGTTCGGCGGCGAGGCGTCCAGCCTGACCGTGGCCGGCGGCCGCTACATCACCGACGACGTCTATCTGGAGATCATCGGCGGCGGCGAGGACGGCGCCGTGGTCAATGTTGAGTGGCAGGTGCGTCGCAACCTGACGGTCAGCTCGAAATTCGGCGGTCAGGGCGAGGCCAGCCTGTCGATCCGCTGGCGCCGCCAGACCCGCCAGCCTGGCGCGGGCGCCGAGGACCGGCGCCCGAACCGGTAGAGTGCGGGCGCCGATCGTCATTTCGTCCGGGCCTCAGTAGGCCTGGGCGTCGCGGAATTTGTTCATCGCATTGGCGCCGCGGATGCCCGCGATGTGCAGGATCAGCTGCACCACCATCACAGCCAGACCGCCCCAGGTCTGCCAGCCCGGCGCCTGCGGAGCCGCGCCCATGCCCAGCTGGTCGGCCATGGTCAGGGCCAGAACCGTCGAGCCGAGGCCATAGACCACCAGGACCGTGAACAGGATCGGGATCACGATATTCGGCTTGAACCACTGCACTGCGCCCAGGATGACCTGGCACAGGATCAGAAAGCCCGCGAAGCCGATCGCCGCGCCGGCGATCATCCCGGACATGCCCTCCGCCCCAGGCGAGCTGGCGGCGGCCTCGGCCATGGCCGCTTCCATCACTTCCGCGCCCGGGCCCATCATCCAGACCAGCCCGATGATCCCCCAGATCACGCCCAGAAAGATCGCGATGGCGCTGGCCCGCGCCGCCGCCTTCGCTTCGGCAGCATCATTGATCGCCGCCGTCGGGTTCATCGCCCGCACCATGTCAGTCATCGCCACATCCTCCCTGTTTGGCCCGCCCACCCTATAAGCCGCGCGCGGCGGCGCAACGCAGATTCGGCGGCCGCCTTCACCTTTGCGGTCCGCCCCGCTAGGGTCCGCCCGCATGCGGATTCTGCCCCCCGACCAGACCGTGCTCGACCATGTCGAAGCGCGCGGACCGGCCATCGTCGCGCGCGCCGTCGAGTGGTCGAACGTCAACTCCGGCAGCCGCAACGCCGCGGGGCTTGGAGCGGTGTTGGCCCTGCTGGAGGCCGAGGCCCGGCGCCTGCCGGCCGAGGTGGTGCGCGTGCCGACCGCCGGCTCCACCACCGTGGGCGATGACGGTTCCGTCCGCGCCGAGGCCCACGCCGACGCCCTTAAGGTCACCGCCCGACCTATGGCCCCGATCCAGGTCATCCTCACCGGCCACTACGACACCGTCTTCCCGGCCGACAGCGCCTTCCAGACCGTGACGACGCGCCCCGACGGCGCCCTCAATGGGCCGGGCGTGGCCGACATGAAGGGGGGAATCAGCGTCCTGCTCGCGGCCCTGGAAGCCTTCGAACTGCACCCCGACCGCGACCGCGTCGGCTGGACCGTCCTGCTCAGCCCCGACGAGGAGATCGGCTCGCCCGCCTCCGCGCCGCTGCTGGCCGAGCTCGGCGCCCGCGGCCATCTGGGCCTGACCTACGAGCCGTCGCTGCCTGACGGCACCCTGGCCGGCGCCCGCAAGGGCAGCGGCAACTACCATCTCGTGGTCACCGGCAAGGCCGCCCACGCCGGCCGCGCCTGCCACGAGGGGGCCAACGCCGTCGCCGGCGCGGCCATCCTCGCCGCCCGCCTGCACGCTCTCAACGGCCAGCGCGACGGGGTCACCGTCAATGTGGCGAAGATCGCCGGCGGCGGGCCCCTGAACGTGGTCGCCGACAACGCCGTGGTGCGCTTCAATGTCCGCGTCCCCGACGCGGCCTCGGCCGAATGGGTGGAGACCGAGGTGCGGGCCCTCGCCGCCGAGCCGCCCCTCCCCGGCCTGACCTTGGCCCTGCACGGCGGCATGACCCGCCCGCCCAAGCCGATGGACGCCGCCCAGACCGCCCTGTTCGAGGCCGTCCGTGACGCGGGCGCCCTGCTCGGCCAGTCGATCGCCTGGAAGCCGTCGGGCGGGGTCTGCGAGGGCAACAACCTGCATGCCGCGGGGCTGCCCAACATCGACACCCTCGGCGTCGTCGGCGGCGACATCCACTCGGATCAGGAGTTCGCCTGGCCGGCCAGCTTCGTCGAGCGCGCGCAGCTCTCGGCCCTGATCCTGTGCAAGGTCGCCTCGGGCGAGATCGACGCCCTGAAACTGAAACAGCTCCGTCTGGAGACCGCGTAACCGCATGCTCGTCGTCCGTCCCGCCGGCCCGTCCGATCTCGACCACCTGCTGGAGCTGGCCATCCTGTCCGGCCCCGGCTTCACCAGCCTGCCCGAAGACCCGGACCAGCTGGCCGAACGCCTCGACCTCAGCCGCGACAGCTTCGCCGGGGTCATCGCGCCGCAGGAGCGCTGGTACACCCTGATGCTGGAGGAGTCGGACACCGGCGACGTCGACGGCGTCGGCTCGGTCAAGGCGGCCGTCGGGCTCAAGCGGCCCTTCTTCTCCTTCCGGGTGGTCAACCACACCCAGTCCAGCCCCTCGCTGGGAATCCGCCTCGACCAGAAGACCCTTGTGCTGGTCAACGAGTGCACCGGCTGGTCCGAGGTGGGCTCGCTGTTCCTCAAGGCCGACCGCCGCAAGGGCGGCGCCGGCCGCCTGCTCAGCCAGTCGCGCTACATGCTGATCGGCGCCGAGCCGGAGCTGTTCGCCGACACCGTGCTGGCCGAGCTGCGCGGCGTCTTCACGCCCGACGGCGCCTGCCCCTTCTGGGACCACGTCGCCCACAAGTTCTTCCCGATGGAGTTCGAGGAAGCCGACCGGATGACCGGCTCGACCGACAAGCAGTTCATCCTCGACCTCGCCCCCCGCCATCCGATCTACATCGAACTGCTGCCCGAGCCGGCCCGTGCTGTCATCGGCAAGGTCCACCCCCAGGGCGTCCCGGCCATGGCCCTGCTGGAGTCCGAGGGCTTCCGCCCCAACGGCCTGGTCGACATCTTCGACGCCGGCCCCACCGTCTGCTGCGACCGCGACAACATCCGCACCGTCCGCGACGCCCGCCGCCTGACGGCCGTCCTGGCCGACGAGGTCGAATCCGAATTGCCGGCCCTGATCTCCACCGACCACGTCCACGACTTCCGCGCCGTCCGCCAGCGCGCCCTCGTCGAGGGCGACACCGTGATCCTCGCCCACGAGACCGCCGACGCCCTCAAGGTCAGGGCCGGCGAGACCGTGCGGGTCAAGACCTGAGCGCCCATTTGATGACCATGACCCAGTTCCACTCCACCGACCCCGCCACCGGCGAAACCAATTGGCAGGGCGAGGCCGCCTCGCCCGCCCAGGTCCAGGCCGCCGTCGACCGCGCCCGCGCCGCCTTCCCCGACTGGGCCGATCGCCCGCGCCAGGACCGCATCGACGCGGTGAAGCGCTACCAGGCCGTGCTCATGGACCGCGCCCCCCAGTTCGCCGAGGCGATCGCCCGCGAGACCGGCAAGCCGCTGTGGGAGACGAAGACCGAGATCGCGGCCATGCAGGGCAAGGTCGACATCTCGATCCGCGCCTATGACGAACGCACCGGCGAGCGGTCCAGCGAGACCGCCTTCGGCCGCGCCATCCTGCGCCACCGCCCGCACGGCGTCGCCGCCGTGCTCGGCCCGTTCAACTTCCCCGGCCACCTGCCCAACGGCCATATCGTTCCCGCCCTGCTGGCCGGCGATGTGGTGGTGTTCAAGCCGTCGGAGGAAACCCCGCTGGTCGGCCAGCTGATGGCCGAGACCTTCGAGGCCGCCGACCTGCCCGAGGGCGTGATCAATGTCGTCCAAGGCGGCCGCGAGACCGGCGCCGCCCTGCTCGACGCCGGCATCGACGCCCTGATGTTCACCGGCTCCGGCGCCGCCGGCGCCCACTTCCGGCGCAAGTTCGCCGACGATCCGCACGTCATCCTTGCGCTGGAGCTGGGCGGCAACAATCCGCTGGTGGTCTGGGACGCCGCCGACGCGGAAGCCGTGGCCGGCATCGTCGTCCAGTCGGCCTTCATCACCACCGGCCAGCGCTGCTCCTGCGCCCGCCGCCTGGTCGTCCCCGAGGGGCCGCAGGGCGACGCGATCGTCGAGGCCGTGGCCGCCCTGTCGGACCGCCTCGTCTTCGCCCGCTGGAACGACGAGCCCGAGCCCAACGCCCGCCCCCAGATCTCGCAGAGGGCGGCCGAGGCGGCGCTCAAGGCCCTGCAGGAACGGATCGACGCCGGCGCCCGGGTCATCCGCGCCTCCGGCCCCGTCGGCAACCTGCCCGGCGCCTTCGTCAACCCGGCGATCATCGACGTCACCGGCATCGACGTGCCAGACGAGGAGATCTTCGCCCCCTTCCTGCAGGTCCGCCGCGTCGCCTCCTTCGACGCCGCCGTCGCCGAGGCCAACGCCACCCGCTACGGCCTCTCCGCCGGGCTCGTCTCCGATGATCCGGACAACTGGGAGCGCTTCATCCGCCGCATCCGCGCC
>JAEYUE010000161.1 GCA_023433655.1 Pseudomonadota bacterium
CAGGTCGCGGCCCGTTTCGGCTTCCAGCACCGCCGCCTGCACCGGCGTGGGCTCGGCGTAGCCGCGTTCGGACAGGGCGCGGTCGAGCGCGGGATGGCTGGCGGGGAAGGTCATGGGGGAGGTCCTGCCGCACGGCGGCGTCCGCGTTGAAGGCGCGGTATTGTCGAGGCGCGCTCGTTAACACCCCAATGGCGGCAGGAATAGGTCGCCGGGTCATCGGAGGAACCCGACAGCGCCCGCAGGGATTGATCCGGCAGCTTGGCGGTTCAGGGAGACGGCGGATGCGATCATACGAATTGTTCGGGGCGGGACGGCCCCACGTGATCCACGCCCTGCTGCTCAGCTTCCCCGTCGCGCTGTTCCCGGCGGCCCTGGTGACCGACATCGCCTATCTGCGTACGGCCCAGATCCAGTGGACCAACTTCTCCTCCTGGCTAATCGCCGGGGCCCTGGTCTTCGGCGGTCTGGTCCTCGCCTGGTCCGCGGTGTCGCTGCTGCTCGGCTGGCGCGGCGGCCTGCGCCTGCCGCGGCTGATCTACACGGCCGTGCTGGCGGCGATGTGGGTCCTCGGCCTGATCAACGCCTTCAAGCACAGCCAGGACGGCTGGAGTTCGGTCGGCGCCTTCGGCCTGACCCTGTCCATCCTCTGCGCCCTGCTGGCCCTGATCGCCGGCGTCCTCGCCCATACCGGTTCCGCAGCCCGGGAGATCGCCCGATGATCCGCCCCTCCCTGATCGGCGCCGCCGCCCTCGCCCTGCTTGTCGCCGCGTGCGGGGGCAGCGACCCGGATCTCGACCAGACCGGGCCGCAGCCGGACCTGCCGGACATCCGCCAGACCCTGCTGCCGCCGATGAAGATCGCCAAGCCGTTCGGCTGGGGCGACGAACTGCCCACCGTCCCGGACGGCTTCACCATCACCGCCCTGGCGACCGACCTGCAGATTCCCCGCCAGATGCTGGTCCTGCCCAACGGCGACATTCTCGTCGCCGAAGGCCGCGGCGGCGGCGCGCCCGCCCTGCGTCCCAAGGACGTCATCGCCGGGGTGATCAAGAAGAAGGGCAACACCCGCGTCGACAGCGGCGACCGCATCACCCTGCTGCGCGACGCCAACAACGACGGCCGGCCCGAGGTGCGGACCGTCTTCGTCGACGACCTGAACGCCCCCTACGGCCTCGCCTTCGTCGACGGCTACCTCTACGTCGCCGAGCAGGACCAGCTGGTGCGCTTCCCGTACCGCGAGGGCCAGACCCGCATCACCGCCGCGCCCGAGCGGCTCACCCGCCTGCCGTCGCAGATCAACCACCACTGGACCAAGGCCCTGACCGCCAGCGCCGACGGCCAGACCCTCTACGTCGGCATCGGCTCGAACTCCAACGTCGGCGAGCGCGGCATGGCGGTGGAGGAGGAGCGGGCCGTGGTCTGGGCCGTGGACCGCATCACCGGGGCCCGGCGCACCGTCGCCACCGGCATTCGCAACCCCACCGCCCTCGCCATCGAGCCGGCCACCAGCGCCCTCTGGGCGGTGGTCAACGAGCGCGACGAGATCGGACCGCAACTGGTCCCCGACTACCTGACCCACGTGCGCGAAGGGGCCTTCTACGGCTGGCCGTACAGCTACTGGGGCCGCAACGTCGATCCGCGGGTGCGGCCGCAGAAGCCGGACCTGGTCGCCCAGGCCGTCCGCCCGGACTACGCCCTCGGCTCGCACGTGGCCGCCCTCGGCCTGTCCTTCGCGCGCGACGGCGGCTTCGGCGGGGCGTTTGCGGAAGGCGCCTTCGTCGGCCAGCACGGCAGCTGGAACCGCCAGGACCTCGCCGGCTACCGGGTCGTCTTCGTGCCCTTCGCGGCCGGCCGGCCCTCCGGCGAGCCGGTCGACTTCGTCACCGGCTTCCTTGACGGCGAACGCGCCCGCGGCCGCCCGGTCGGCGTCGTCTTCGATCCGCAGCGACGCATCCTGCTGGTGGCCGACGACCTGTCCAACACCGTCTGGCGCATCGCCCCGCGCCGCGTAGCGGCTCCGGCTGCGACGCCGGTTCCGGCGGTGCGCTGACAGTGGGGAAGGTGGTGGATGCGACAGGGATTGAACCTGTGACCCCCTCGGTGTGAACGAGGTGCTCTCCCGCTGAGCTACGCATCCATGCCATCGGGGAGGCGCGGACATAGCTTGCGTCCGCGGCGGTGGCAAGCGGCGATCAGCTCCCGGCCGCCGCCCGTGACGCCGGATGGTCCGCCAGCAGCCGCTCGATGGCCGCTTCCAGCTGGTTGAAGTGATCGATCAGCGCATCCCCGCCCAGCTCCGCCGGCGGAAGGGGCGTGTAGCCGAAGCTGACCACCACGCAGGGGGCGCCCGCCGCCCTGGCCGCCTGCACGTCGGGGGCGCCGTCGCCGACCATGATCGCCCGGCCGGGATCGCCGCCGGCCAGCTGCACGGCCTCGCGCACATGCGCCCCGTCCGGCTTGCGCGCCGAGACCCGGTCCGGACCGCAGATGACCGCGAAATGCCGGTCCATCTCCAGCGCCGCGATCAGCGCCTCCGACAGGTCGGTCCGCTTGTTGGTCGCCACGCACAGCCCCGCCCCCCGCGCCGCAAGCCGCTCCAGGGTTTCGACGACGCCCTCGTACGGCCGGCTGTGCACCGCGATGTTGTCGAGATAGTCGGTCAGGAACTCCTCCAGCAGGGCAGGGGCCTGCGCCTCGTCCCAGACCGCCCCCGCCTCCTGGAAGCCGTGCCTCAGCAGGGCCAGCGCCCCGTGCCCGACCAGATGCTGCGCCGCCTCGACGGGCATGGCCGGAATGTCCCGCGCCGCCAGCATGCGGTTCAGCGTCCCGATCAGGTCCGGCGCCGTCTCCACCAGCGTCCCGTCCAGGTCGAAGGCGATCGTCCAGCCCTCAAGGTCGCGCATCCGCATCTCCCGTCGGCCGCCCCGATGGGCTAGACCGCTCCGACGCCTAACCGCCGGACCGATTCATGACCAGCACCGCCAGAGCCGCCATCATCCTCGCCGCCGGCCAGGGCACGCGGATGAAGTCGCCGCTGCCCAAGGTGCTGCACCCCGTTGGCGGCCGGGCCATGCTGGACCACGCCATCGACGCCGCCGAGGCCTTGGGCTGCGAGCGCGTCGTGGTGGTGGTCGGGGCCCATTCGCCCGAGGTCCGCGCCCATGTGGCGAAGCGGCTGGGCGAGGACTGCATCGCTGTCCAGGATCCGCCGCTGGGGACCGGCCACGCCGTGCGCGCGGCCGAGTCCGCGCTGGGCGACTTCATCGGCCAGGTGGTGATCACCTACGGCGACGTCCCCCTGCTCACCGCCGCGGACATCGAACCCGTCTTCGGATCGCCCGACGGCGTCACCGTCATCGGCTTCGAGGCCCGCGACCCGGGCGCCTACGGCCGCCTGGTCATGGACGGCGACGATCTGCTGGCCATCACCGAGGCGAAGGAGGCCTCTCCCGAGGTGCTGGCCCTGACCGCCTGCAACTCCGGCGTCATGGCCGCCCCCGCCGGCCTGCTGTTCGAACTGCTGGCCGAGGTCCGGAACGACAACGCCAAGGGCGAATACTACCTCACCGACGTCGTCGAGCTGGCCCGCCTTCGCGGCGCCCCGACCCGCGCCGTCTTCGCCGCCGAGGACGCGGTGATGGGCGTCAATTCCCAGGCCGAACTGGCCCAGGCCGAGGCCCTGTTCCAGCAGCGTCGCCGGGCCGCCTTCCTCGCCGCCGGCGTCACCATGCCCGCCCCCGACACGGTCCATTTCGCCTTCGACACCGAGGTCGGCGGCGGGACCGCCATCGAGCCCTACGTCGTCTTCGGTCCGGGCGCGAAGATCGCCCCGAACGCGCGCATCCGCAGCTTCAGCCACATCGAGGGCGCCACGGTCGCAACCGGCGCCGAGATCGGTCCCTACGCCCGGCTGCGCCCCGGGGCGGACCTCGGCGAGAAGGTCAAGGTCGGCAACTTCGTCGAGGTGAAGAACGTCCGCATGGCGGCCGGGGCCAAGGCCAATCACCTGGCCTACCTCGGCGACGGCGAGGTGGGGGCGAAGGCCAACATCGGCGCCGGCACGATCTTCTGCAATTACGACGGCTTCTTCAAACATCGTACGACGGTGGGCGAGGGGGCCTTCGTCGGCTCCAACAGCTCGCTGGTCGCCCCGGTCAGCATCGGCGCCGGGGCCATGGTCGGCTCCGGCTCGGTGGTGACGAAGGACGTCGCGCCGGGCGACCTCGCGCTGGCCCGCGGTCAGCAGACGGCCAAACCGGGCTGGGCGGCCCGGTTCATGGAAACCATGCGGGCGAAGAAGGCGGCCAAACAATGAGCGACCTCCAGAAGAAGCACGCTGGCGAAGTCGCCGCCCTCCGCGTCGAGGCCGGCATGACCGTCGGCCTCGGCACCGGCTCGACCGCCGCCTGGTTCGTCAAGGCGCTGGCGGCCCGCAACCTCCCCGACCTGCGCTGCGTGCCGACCTCCGAGGCCACGGCCGAACTGGCCCGCGAACTCGGCCTGCCGCTCTCGACCCTGGAAGACACGCCCCGCATCGACCTGACGGTCGACGGCGCCGACGAGGTCGGCCCCGGCCTCGCCCTGATCAAGGGGGGCGGTGCGGCCCTGCTGCGCGAGAAGCTGGTCTGGGAGGCGTCCGCCCGCTGCCTCGTCATCGCCGACGCCGCCAAGGTGGTGAAGACCCTCGGCGCCTTCGCCCTGCCCATCGAGGTGGTCGCCTTCGGCCACAAGACCACCGCCAACCGCATCGCCGACGTGCTGGCCGATCATGAGATCGCCATGCCGGCCCGCGTGCGTCAGGCCGAGCGCGGCCTGGTGCGCACCGACGGCGGCAACCTGATCTACGATGCGAAATGCGGCGCCATCCACGACCCCGCCCGTCTCGCCGACGACCTCAAGCTGATCACCGGCGTGGTCGAGCACGGGCTGTTCCTCGACCTCGCCGATGAGGCGATCATCGGCACGGACGCGGGCGTGGAGACGCTGACGCCCTGAGGCGGGCCTATTCCGCGTCGCCCGCCGCTTCCCCCTCGCGCAGCTCCTGGTGGGCGCGGTGGATGGAGTCGGCGATCTCGGTGCGGCCGGCGCGCAGGTTCCTGCGGTTGCGCTCGGCGCTGTACAGGCCCTGCAGATAGGCCAGGTCCCAGTCCGTCAGCCCTTCGGCCGCGCCGGGATCGTCGAAGACGTTGAGGATCGAGGCGTAGCCGCTCGGATCCGCCTCCGGGTCGATCTGCGCCAGCGTCACCATGGCCACATAGTCGGCCAGCTGCTGGCCCGACACCCGGGTGACCTGGTCGATGTCCAGAACCACGATGGTGCGGAAGATGTAGTCGACGATCTGGGTGGTCAGCCGAGAGGCGGCGAAGACATTGATGACCGGCGCCGAGTCCTGCGGGTCCATGCAGGCGCCGGTGCATTCGCCGGGCACGCGCACGGCGCGGCGGCCGGTCTCGGAGTCCGTCGGCATGCTCAGCTGCCACCAGCGCACCGGCCGGTCCGACTCGACGAAGGCGTTCAGCGCCGAGCGGCCGCGGTCCATGCCCGAGCCGCCCATGCGGAAGGCGCGCGCCCGCTCCTCGGTCAGCTGCCGGGCGAGGCCGTCCGGGTCGTCCGTGGCGATGATGATGACGTTGGGCCGGCAGCCCGGCTCGCCGGGGACGACCCCCAGATCGTCCGCCACGGTCGACACCCGGTCGATGATGTACTGAGCCGGTTCCGCCCTGAGATTGGCCACCCCGATGCAGATGCGGTCGTCCCAGCGCGCCAGGCCGCGGCGGCGGTTCGGCTCGGCCACCTCGTTGACGAAGTTGCGGATCATCTCGTCCAGCGGCCGGCCGGTGACCTCGACGTCGCCGAGTTCCACGGGCTCGGCTTGCTGCGGGGCCGTCTGGACCGCCGGCGGCGTCTGCGGCGGGGTCTGCATCGGCGCGGCGGCCAGCAGGGCGGCGAAGGCGAGAGCAACCATGGGTTATGTCCCGTGAACACGTTTCGCCTCGACTATGGACCCGTTCCCCGGCCCGTCAAGCGGCCCGGCGGCCTTGCTCCCCCGCGCCCCGGCGCCTAAGTCGGGCCGGCCCGGCGCCGCGGCCGGACGCCCCCGCGAACCGGAGCCCCGCTGCATGGCCGACTACGACTACGACCTCTTC
This sequence comes from Pseudomonadota bacterium, assembly GCA_023433655.1. Classification (GTDB taxonomy): domain Bacteria; phylum Pseudomonadota; class Alphaproteobacteria; order Caulobacterales; family Caulobacteraceae; genus Brevundimonas. The sequence continues at coordinate 6,147 of JAEYUE010000161.1, forward strand.
GTCATCGGCGCCGGATCCGGCGGCGTCCGCGCCGCCCGCCTGACCGCCCTGGGCGGCAAGCGCGTGGCCATCGCCGAGGAGCACCGGGTCGGCGGCACCTGCGTCATCCGCGGCTGCGTGCCGAAGAAGTTCATGGTCATGGCCTCCGAGGTCAGCCACGCTCTGGAGATCGCCGAAGGCTACGGCTGGTCCTTCGGTAATGCGAAATTCGACTGGCCGACCTTCCTCGAGGCCAAGGACGTCGAGATCGCCCGCCTGTCCGGCATTTACGCCGCCAACCTCGGCAAGGCCGGCGTCGACCTGATCCACGGTCGGGCGGTGCTCAGGGACGCCCACACCGTCGAGATCGTCGGCAAGGACCAGACCGTCACCGCCGAGAAGATCCTGATCGCCACCGGCGGCCGCCCGTGGAAGCCCGACGACCTGCCGGGGATCGAGCACGCCATCACCTCGGAGGAGGCCTTCCACCTGCCCGAACTGCCGAAGCGCATCCTGATCGCCGGCGGCGGCTATATCGCCGTGGAGTTCGCCGGCATCTTCGCCGGCCTCGGCGTCGAGACCACCCTGATCTACCGCGGCCCGAACATCCTGCGCGGCTTCGACGACGACGTCCGCGCCCATCTCGCCGGCGAGATCGAGAAGCGCGGGATCAAGGTCATCCTCGGCTGCCAGCACACGGCGCTGGAGAAGAACGAGACCGGCATCGTCAACCACCTCGGCAACGGCATGGCGCTGGAGACCGACGTGGTCATGTTCGCCACCGGCCGCGTGCCGCACGTGAAGGGACTGGGTCTGGAGACCGCCGGCGTCGAATTGAACGAGCAGGGGGCGATCAAGGTCGACGCCTTCTCGAAGACGACCGCCGAAAACATCTGGGCGATCGGGGACGTCACCGACCGCATGAACCTGACCCCCGTGGCCATCCGCGAGGCCGTGGCCTTCCACGAGACGGTCTATCGCGACAACCCGACCGCCTTCGACTACGAGGCCGTGGCCACCGGCGTCTTCAGCCAGCCGCCGGTCGGCGTCGTCGGCCTGACCGAGGCCGAGGCGCGCCATGCCTGCCCCGGCGAGGTCGACGTCTACGTCACCCGCTTCCGGCCGATGAAATACGCCTTCACCGGCTCCGACGAGCGGGTGCTGATGAAGCTGGTGGTCGACGCGACCAGCCAGAAGGTGGTCGGCGTCCACATCGTCGGCCCGGAAGCGCCCGAGATGATCCAGCTCGCCGCCATCGCCGTGAAGGCCGGCCTGACCAAGGCCCAATGGGACGCCACCTGCGCCGTCCACCCCACCATGGCCGAGGAGCTCGTCACCCTCCGCGACAAGCAGCAGCCGGGGAACATGTCGGCAGGGTAGGGCCGGCCGGCAGCGCTGGTTCTCACAAAGGATACGAAGGGGGGCACGAAGGACACGAAGGCTGACTGCCGCAGCTTCCTTCTCCCCTCCGGGGGAGAAGGTGGGCGGCGGAGCCGCTCGGATGAGGGGGAAGGTTGGCGCGAGCTGGCTGGCCGGGAGCCTGAACGAACCAGCCCCCTC
>JAEYUE010000022.1 GCA_023433655.1 Pseudomonadota bacterium
GCCGCCGAAGCCGTACACCCACTGAGTCATCAAGCAGCCCCTGAGCCGTTGTCCGTCGCGGCGGAGGCGCTCCGCTCGCGGTGCATGGCCCCGCTTACCGCGCCGGCGGCTGTATTGCGAGGCTCGCGGTGTAACAAAACGTGAGCGGCTGTGACGGTTCCGGTTGGCGCAGAGACCCTGTCATTCAGAAACATCTGAAACCCTGTCATCCCGACACTCCCTGATCGCCGGCCCAGCTCCACGAGCGGGGGGGCGCCCGCCGTCCGTGGAGCCTCGGATCGATCCTTTGACCGGCTTCCGGTCGGCGTCGTCAAAGGAAAGCACACGCCTCCGTCAGAACCGGACGCGACCAGTCTTCGCCAGCGGAGAGCGATCTCATCGACGGGACCGGAACGGCAGGAAATGGCGGGGTTAGCGGGGTTGGCAGGGTATCGGATGGCCGGGCTCAGACCGGCCGAGGCGAAGGGCGGCCTCGGAGGCTGGCGCTGTCATCCTCGCGCCGCTCGTCCAGCCGCCCGGGGGGCGCGAGGTCGGCGTCGGGTGACAGGAAGGAACGGCGGGACGCCGCGGCGGGTCGGCTGTGAAGCAGGCGGATGAAGTCGGCGAAATCCGCGATCTGCTCGTTGTAGAACGCCGCCTTCTCGACGGGCCCCATGTGGCCGGCGTCTTCGACCCGCACCAGCCGGGCCTGCGGCAGAGCGGCGGCGATGGCCTCGCCCGCCTCCTCCCTTGTGATCAGGTCGCGGCCCCCGGCGAAGACGAGGGCGGGCACGTCGATCCGCGGCAGGTCATCAGTGATCGACCAGCGCAGCATGGCGAGATTGCCTCGCGCCTGGACAGCCGGAGAGTTCTTCGTCGGCAGCCGCGCGGTGCGGTCGAGCTGCTCGCGGGTCGGCCGCGCGCCGAAGCCGGCCAGAAGGGCCGCGACATGGGTCGAGCCGCTGAGCCAGGCCTGCCAGTTCATCAGCCAGAGCGCCGGCGAGAGAACGGTGTCCAGCTTCAGGGCCAATCTGATCATCGGCTGTAGCGGCCTGAAGACGCGCGAGAGAATCATCGTCTCGAGCGGGTTGGTGTGGGTGGTGTTCTCCAGCACGATGGCCGTCACCCGGCGGTTCAGCAGTTCCGGGTGGCGCGCGCAGAAGGTCTGCACCGTCATGCCGCCGATGCTGTGGCCGACGAGGATCACAGGCCGGTCGTCGGGCAGGCTGTCGATGACGGCGTGCAGGTCCTCGGCGAAGCCTTCGAGGGAATAGCCGCCGCCGGGCCTGTCCGAACGGCCGAGACCGGGCAGGTCCCAGAAGACCAGCCCGAAGCGGTCGCCGAGATCGGCCCGCGCCTCGGCCCAGACGCGCGATGAGAGGCCCCAGCCGTGGGTGAAGACGAGCACCGGGCCCTGCGGCGCTCCCTCCATCTCGACGTGGAGGACCGCGCCGTCGGCGCCCGGGATTTCGAGGGCGGCGGCCCGCCGCGCCGGCGCGGTGATCCCCGCGCGGCCCAGCAGCAAAAGGATGGGGAAACGACCGAGAAGGCTGAAGGCCATCAGGCCGGCGCCCCACCAGAGCGGCGCGCCTGAGGGTCCGGGGAGGTTCAGCGTCTCCGCGACGTGCCAGGCGTCATACCACCGCCACAGCAACCATGCCGCCGTGGCGAAGATCGCCAGCGATCCGAGGGCGAGAAGGCGCTGAAGGAAGGCGAACAGGATCATGGGGCGGCTTTCACGGAGGGCCTGACCCAACACCGGCCGTCGGTGCTTCGTTCCGCGACAGGGGCGCAGGATAACCCCGCCTTAACCGCAATGATTCACCACTCGGTCTCCAAGCAGTACGGGGCCGAGTGGAAATGTCCGGGTTGAAGACCGACGTCGTCCTGACGGGCGATTGCATCGAGGTGTTGAAGGGTCTGCCGGACGCCTCCGTCGACATGGTCTTCGCCGACCCGCCCTATAACCTGCAGCTGGGCGGCGACCTGCTGCGACCGGACAACAGCGTGGTCGATGCGGTCGACGACGACTGGGACAAGTTCGACAGCTTCGCGGCCTACGACGCCTTCACGCGGGCGTGGCTGGCGGAATGCCGCCGGGTGCTGAAGCCGGAAGGCTCGATCTGGGTGATCGGCAGCTACCACAACGTCTTCCGTCTCGGCACGGCGATCCAGGATCTCGGCTTCTGGGTGCTGAACGACATCATCTGGCGCAAGTCGAACCCGATGCCGAACTTCAAGGGCACGCGGTTCACCAACGCCCACGAGACCCTGATCTGGGCGGCGCGGTCACGCGAGCAGAAGCGCTACACCTTCAACTACGACGCGCTGAAGGCCTTCAACGAAGACACCCAGATGCGCTCGGACTGGACCTTCGCCCTGTGCACCGGCGAGGAGCGGATCAAGGACGCCGACGGCAAGAAGGCCCACCCGACGCAGAAGCCCGAGGCCCTGCTGCACCGCGTGCTGCTGGCGGCGACCCGGCCGGGCGACGTGGTCCTGGACCCCTTCTTCGGCACCGGCACCACAGGGGCGGCGGCCAAACGGCTGGGCCGGCAGTTCATCGGCATCGAGCGCGACGAAGGCTACGCCGAGGTGGCCGAGAAGCGGATCAGGGCGGTGGTTCCGGCCGCGCCCGAGGACCTGGCGGTGATGGGCTCCAAGCGGGCCGAGCCCAAGGTGCCGTTCGGGGCGCTGGTCGAGGCGGGGCTGCTGCGGCCCGGCGACCGGCTGTATTGCCCGAAGGGCGAGCGGGAGGCGCGGGTCAGGGCCGACGGCTCGCTGATCTCGGGGTCGCTGACCGGTTCGATCCACAAGCTCGGCGCGCTGCTGGAGAACGCGCCGGCCTGCAACGGCTGGACCTACTGGCGGTTCAAGTCGGATCAGGGCCTGCGCTCGATCGACGCCCTGCGCGCCGAGGTGCGCGCCGGCATGCAGTGACCGCGGCCGTTTGTCGTAATCCTGTAAACGACAGATAAGGCACAAAAAAATCGCCGGTATGGGACGGAACCTCCCGGCTCGGCCAAGGGTTGAATCCGACGCGCGCCACTGCTCGCCGTGAACACCGGATTTCGCCATGAAGATCGCCCAGGTCCCGCCCCTGTACGAGGCCGTGCCGCCCAAGCTGTATGGCGGCACCGAGCGCGTGGTGGCTCACCTGACAGACGCCCTGGTCGAACTGGGCCACGACGTGACCCTGTTCGCATCCGCCGACGCGGAGACCCGCGCCCGGCTGATCCCTGTGCGGGACCAGGCGATTCGCCTGGATCCGACGCCCCTGAAGTCGGACCTGGCCGCGCACATGGCCATGCTCGCCGAGGTGCTGAAACGAGTCGACGAGTTCGACATCGTTCATTTCCACACCGACATGATCCACTTCCCCTTCTTTGACCGTTGGGCGGACAAGACGATCACCACCCTGCACGGGCGACTGGATCTGAAGGACCTGCCGGCCGTCTATGAGCGGTGGCCCCAGTTCGGGCTGGTGTCGATCTCGGACGACCAGCGCCGGCCGCTGCCGACGGCCAATTGGAGGGCGACCGTGCACCACGGCATGCCCGCCGACCTTTACCGGTTCACCGACAAGCCGGGCGACTACCTCGCCTTCCTCGGCCGGATCTCGCCGGAGAAGGGGCCGGACCGCGCCATCGAGATCGCCACCAAGCTGAACAAGCCGCTGAAGATCGCCGCCAAGGTCGATCAGCAGGACAAGGTCTACTGGGAGACGGTGATCCGTCCTCTGGTCGACGGAAATCCGCTGGTCGAGTTCATCGGCGAGATCGGCGACCATCAGAAATCGGCCTTCCTGGGCGGCGCCGAAGCCCTGCTGTTCCCGATCGACTGGCCCGAGCCGTTCGGACTGGTGATGATCGAGGCCATGGCCTGCGGCACGCCGGTGGTCGCCTTCCGCTGCGGATCGACGCCTGAGGTCATCGAGGACGGCGCCACCGGCTATCTGGTGGACACGGTGGAGCAGGCGGTGGCGGCGGCCAGCCGGGCCCATCTGTTGGACCGCGAGGCGATCCGGGCCCGGTTCGAACTGCGGTTTTCGGCCACAGCCATGGCGCGCTGCTATCTGGACGTCTACGGCGACCTGCTGGCCCGCAGGCCGTTCGCGGAAGAGCCCTTGGACGAGGTGGTGACGCCGTTGCGGCCGCCGGAGCCGCGCAGCTTCGGCAGCCTGGCCTGAACCCTCCGGCCCCTTTGTCCATTAGCGTACCATTGCCGCCCTAACCGGTCCGCATTCCGGCGGGACACTGCCGGACCCAACCGCAGCCGATCCGGGATTTCGTATGGACGACGCCTACACCGTTCAGGTCACGGCCGCGGAGTCGCAGGACGCCGACGGCCTCGAGCAGTTGATGGCCCTGAAGGACGCCGACACCTTTGTGGTTGCGGACATCTGGGGCGACATGAAAGGCGGCGCCGACGGCCTGTTCGACCGCGACACCCGGCTGCTGTCGCGGTTCGTGATGACGGCGGGCCTGGCGCGGCCGTCGCGGCTGAGCTCGGGGATCAGCCAGGACAACGTCTTCTTCACGGCCCATTCGACCAACCGGCCGCTGCCGCCGATGGGCGGCCGCTCGGCCCCGGCCGGGGTGATCCACATCGAGCGCCGCAGGTTTGTGCGCGACCGGCGGATGTTCGAGCGGGTCCGCATGGTCAACCATGGCGTCGAGGACGTGCTGCTGCCGATGGCCTTCGACTTCGCCGCCGACTTCGCCGACATCTTCGAGGTGCGGGGCTCGCCGCGCCTCAAGCGCGGAACCCAGCAGGCGCCGACGGTGGACGGCCGCCGGGTGCTGTTC
>JAEYUE010000275.1 GCA_023433655.1 Pseudomonadota bacterium
ATCTTCCCCCCTTCGCAAACCCGCGTTAGCTTGACCATATGACCCGCCCCGCCCTGATCCCCGCCCTCGCCCTGCTCCTCGCCGCCTGCTCGCCCGAGGCCCCGGCTCCCGCCGACGCCCCGGCCGCCGAGGCGCCCGCGCCCGCCGCCCCGGCTCCGACCGAACCGGGCGAGGCCCTGCTGGAGGCCGACGGCTTCATGCCGGCCAATCCCGGCGGCCATGGCACGGGCCGCAAGCTCTCCTTCGGCGAGGCCGAGGCCGAGGTCGTCGCCTTCATCACCCGCCTGCGCGGCGAGCAGCCGCCGCGGCGATCCTCGAACGCCGAATGCCCGGCCGGGCCGCTGACCTTCGCCGACTGGGGCGACGGCTTCCAGCTGGCCTTCGCGGACGGGAAGTTCGCCGGCTGGACCGCTGGCGAGGGCGCCCCGCGCGGCTTCTCCACCGTCTCCGGCGTCCACGTCGGCTCGACCCTGGCCGAGCTCCGCGCCGCCCACCCCGACGTCGCCGTGCGCGAGGACACCGTCGGCCCCGAATTCTCCATCGGCGAGATCCACGGCACGCTGTCGGGGACCGGCGACGCCGCCACCGTCACCACCCTGTGGGCCGGGGCCAGCTGCATCTTCCGCTGACCCAAGGTCTTCCGCCGGTCGGGTTCATCACAAAGGAAACGAAGGGCTCACAAAGAACACGAAGGCAGCGCGACCGCCCGACCTCCCGCGGGCCGACGGCCCGCCTTCAGATCCGAAGGCGCCGCCCTGCGGGCGCCGGGGATGCACGGACCCCTTCGTGCTCTTCGTGCCCCCTTCGTGCCCTTTGTGATGAACCAGCCAGCGGCGCCTCTGCTGGCTATCCGCGGAATTACAGTCCGACAAACCCCCGTCCGCCCCAGTCCTTTCAACGCCTTCCCCTGTCGGAATCCCCGATCTGTCCGCCTGAGGAGCCGCGCCCCGCATAATCGGCCCCGCCAACCACGGGGGACACGATCATGACCGACCTCAAACCGCGCCGCGCCGCCCCGGCCGAGGTCTGGGACGCGGTGCGCCACGACTATCTGGCCGGCCGGCCGGCGCACGAGTGCTGCCGCCGCCACGGCGTGACCATGGCCGCCCTGCGCGCCCGCGCCGCGCGCCAGGGCTGGCGGCGCATCGACCAGCCGTGGGTCCCGGCCAATGCGCTCGACCCGCACGACGAGGGCGTCGAGCTGGAGCAGCGCAGCGAGGGCGACCTCGACCGCGTCGACGTGGCCGAACTGGCCTTCGTCGCCCACCGCCGCATGCTGCGCTGCGTGCTGCGCGGCGACGCCGCCGGGGCCCTGCGCTGGCGCCGCGTCGAGAGGATGCTGCAGGAGGAGGCCGCCGAGGTGCGCCTCTACCTGTGCCAAGAGGAGGCGCTCAATTCCAACCGGCTGGCCGGGGCGGCGGACGGCGAGCCGTGGCTGCGCCCGACCCCGGGCGCGCCGCGTTCCGATGTCGACCCTGTCGACTCTGTCGACCCGAATTTTCCGTCAGGCGCCGGGCCGGCTCCAGCGCCGCGGATGGGGCCGGTCGCGCAGCCTCAGCCACGGGGCCATGCCCCAGGCGAGCGGGGTCGAGATCAGGCCGGTGGCGGCGATCATCCACCAGACGGCGTCGAGCAGGGCCGAGGGGCTCAGCGGCGCGGCCAGCAGGGCGACCATGCCGAGGCCGAACAGCACCGCCTGGATCATCGGCCAGATCAGGGCGGCGATGGCGAAACGGGTGCGCATCAGGCGTCTCCTTCGCCTTCAGAACCGCCCGACGCCGCTCCCTGTTCCGGCGACGCCGCCGCTACAGGAAGGAATACGGATCCACGTCCACCGTCAGCCGCACGCTGGCCGGCACCTTCACCCGCCCCAGCCACGCCCGCAGGAAGCCCTGCAGATCCACGTCGCGGTCCGCCCGCACCAGCAGACGTTTTCGCCGCCGCCCCCGCACCAGCGCCAGCGGCGCGTCCGCCGGACCATAGACCTCCAGACGCTCGGCGTTGGGGATCGCCTCGGCCAGGGCCCGCGCCGTCGCCTCGACCGCCTCGGCCTTCTCCCCCGACAGGATCAGCGCCGCCAGCCGTCCGTAGGGCGGCAGGGCCGCCGCCTCGCGCTCGGCCATCTCGGCCGCGATGAAGGCGTCGCGGTCGCCGGCGGCCAGGGCCTGCAGCACCGGATGCTCCGGGGTCCAGGTCTGCAGCAGGGCCCGCCCGGGGCGGTCGGCCCGCCCGGCCCGGCCGGTGGCCTGGGTCAGCAGCTGGAAGGTCCGCTCCGCCGCCCGCAGGTCCCCGCCCCTCAGGCCCAGGTCGGCGTCGACCACCCCCACCAGCGTCAGGCGGGGAAAGTTGTGCCCCTTGGCCGCCGCCTGGGTGGCCACGAGGATGTCGATCTCGCCCTTGGCCATGGCCTCGATCAGGGCCCGGGCCGAGCGCCCGTCGGGCACGGTGTCCGAGCTGAACACCGCCGTCCGGGCCTCGGGGAACAGCTGGCGCACCTCCTCCTCGACCCGCTCCACGCCCGGGCCCACCGAGACCAGGCTGTCCTCGGCCCCGCAGGACGGGCAGTGCCGCGGCCGGGGCATGGAGAAGCCGGTCAGGTGGCAGATCAGCCGCCCGGTGTAGCGGTGCTCGACCAGCCAGCTGTCGGTGTCGGGCGCCGTCAGCCGATGGCCGCAGGCCCGGCACAGGACCACCGGGGCGTAGCCGCGGCGGTTGAGGAACAGCAGGGTCTGCTCGCCCGCCGCCAGGGTCTCGCCGATCGCCTCCCGCAGCGGCTGGGACAGCCAGGTCTGCGGGTCGGGCGGGCTCTGGCGCAGGTCCAGGAGGTCGATCCGGGGCAGCACCGCCGCCCCGTGCCGGGCCTCCAGCCGCAGCCAGCGGTAGCGGCCCTGGCGGGCGTTCCACATCGTCTCCAGCGACGGCGTGGCCGAGGCCAGCACCACGGCGGCCCCCTCGATCCGGGCCCGCGCCACGGCCAGGTCCCGCCCGTGGTAGACCAGCCCTTCCTCCTGTTTGAACGAGCCGTCGTGCTCCTCGTCCACCACCACCAGCCGCAGCCGGGCGTAGGGCAGGA
>JAEYUE010000289.1 GCA_023433655.1 Pseudomonadota bacterium
CCGTGATGACGCCCTCGTTGCCGACCTTCTCCATGGCGCGGGCGATCATTTCGCCCACTTCCAGGTCGCCGTTGGCCGAGATGGTGCCGACCTGGGCGATCTCGGAGTTGGCCGAAACCTTCTTGGCGTTGGCCTTGATCTCCTCGATGACGGCGGCGACGGCCTTGTCGATGCCGCGCTTGAGGTCCATCGGATTCATGCCGGCGGCGACCGACTTCAGGCCTTCCTGGACGATCGACTGGGCCAGCACCGTGGCGGTGGTGGTGCCGTCGCCGGCCTTGTCGTTGGTCTTGGAGGCGACCTCGCGGATCATCTGGGCGCCCATGTTCTCGAAGGCGTCCTCCAGCTCGATCTCCTTGGCCACCGAGACGCCGTCCTTGGTCGAGCGCGGGGCGCCGAAGGACTTCTGGATCACCACGTTGCGGCCCTTCGGCCCGAGGGTGACCTTCACCGCATTGGCGAGGACGTTGACGCCGCGCAGCATCTTCTCGCGCGCGTCGGTGGAGAACTGAACTTGTTTCGCGGCCATGTGGCTGCTCCTATCTTGTGGTTTCTGTGAGGAAATCAGATCGCCGCGCGCTTACGACAGCACGCCCAGGACGTCCGATTCCTTCATGATGATCAGGTCTTCGCCATCCAGCTTGACCTCGGTGCCCGACCACTTGCCGAACAGGATGCGGTCGCCGGCCTTCAGCTCCATGGCGACGTGCTTGCCGTCCTCGTCCCGGGCGCCGGGGCCCACGGCGACGACTTCGCCTTCCTGCGGCTTTTCCTTGGCGGTGTCGGGGATGATGATCCCGCCCTTGGTCTTGGATTCCTCTTCCACGCGCTTCACGAGCACGCGGTCGCCGAGCGGACGAAACGCCATCTGTGTCTTCTCCCAAAACAGTTCCGGTTGCGCCCCGGGTCCGGCTTTTGGCAGCCGCCACCCCCGAGTGCTAACGCGAGCGGCAGGTAGGGCTCCGGCCGGCCAGCGTCAAGCAGGACGGGCGCTGAATTCGTCGCGGCCCGCGCAAGCGCCATGAACCCCGAATGAACGCCGCCCTCCGGGGCCATACAGGCGCGGGGCGTCATTACGGTCGGCCAATGCCGCCCCCGGGGCGCCGTCAAAGGAGCAATCCGATGCGAATTTCGATCAAGACCCTCGCCGCCGGCTCGGTCGCGGCCCTGGCGCTCGGCGCCGCCGCGGCGCCTGCGAGCGCCCAGTCCTACGGCTACGGCGGGGACCCGCTGCTCGACGCCATTCTTCAGGGCGTGATCGCCGCCACCGGCGACAACAATCGCTACGGCTACCAGAACGGACGCTATCGCGGTCCCGACTGCCAATACTATCGCGACGGCCGCTGCTATCGGAACCTCGGCCACTGGGAGCGTGAGCACGGCATCAACAGTCGCGACCGTCAGTACAACGGCCGCTATGTCGAGGGCCGCACCTATTCGGGCCGCGGCTACTATCGCGACGGTCGCTTCTGGCGGAACTACGGCCAGTGGCGCAGCGCCCAGAACCACAACCGCGACTACCGCTACGATCGCCGCTGGTAGGACAGGCTCCCTTTCGTCCGGCCGCGTGAGTACTGGCCGGGCGCGGGCGAGGAAGGCGGGCGCCGGAGACGGCGTCCGCCTTTTTCATGGGCGAAGCGAGTCCCGCATGACATGGTCGGTGCATGAGCCACGCGCGCGTCAGCGGACTGAACCACCTGACCCTGGCGGTCACCGACCTCGAGCGGTCGATCAACTTCTACCGCGACCTGCTGGGCTGCGAACTGCGGGCTGTCTGGGAGGGCGGCGCCTATCTGGAAGCGGGCCCGCTCTGGCTGTGCCTCTCCGTTGACGACAAGGCCGCCGGCGCGGTCCGGGCCGACTACACCCACTACGCCTTCAGCGTCGACGCCGACGCCTTCGCAGCCCTGGCGGCCCGGATACGCTCAGACGCGAAGCTCTGGAAGGTCGACGTCAGCGAGGGCGCCTCGCTCTATTTCCTCGATCCGGACAATCATCGGCTTGAGCTGCACGTCGGCACGCTCGCCTCGCGGCTTGAACACTACCGGTCGACGCCGGGAAGCCGGGTCAGGATCCTCTGACGCCGAGGTCGGGGTGGTCCGCGGGAAGCCCGTCGGCGGCCAGGCGACCTCCGGTGTAGCGGATATCGTCCGTGACTTCGCGGAAGGCGAAATCGGGCGTCGCATAGCGTTCCATGGCCTCGACGTTGTCGAACTCCGCCTCGGCCATGATCAGCCCGCTGAGTGGACCTTCGAACACGTCGACAAAGACGTCGGCGCCGTCGACCTTCCCGAGCGAATGCCGCGTCTTGCGCAAGGTCCGTCCCGGCAGTGACGAAAGAAGCCGGAACTCCTCGGGCGACAGGTAGATGGAGGTCAGCAGCCGCACCGAGGGACTGACGTCGGCTTTTCGCCCCAGCCGCAGCATCGGCGCGCCGCCGCCGAGCGGGATCGCCTCGCGCAGCCGCAACTGGGTGCCCTCGACATACAGGTCCGTATAGGCTTCCGCGCTCACGACCCGGTCGGCGGGGACCGCGCGGCAGAGCCAGCGGCGTTCGTGCTCGACCCAGGCGTATTTCGACTTCGGCCAGCCCAGGGCCGCGGCGGTGGCTTGATCGATCTGGGACAGCGCGACCTCCCGAGTGCTGACAAATCCTGGGCGGCGCGACCCCACCTGTCCAGCCATTCCCGCCGGGGAAACCGGGGCCGCTCGTCCTTACACCATCAGCCGCTTCATCAGCTCGGCGGTCGACGGGTCCAGGCCCCCCGACGGCTCGCCCGCCTGCACGTCTTTCAGGATGGCCTTGGCCAGGACCTTGCCCAGCTCCACGCCCCACTGGTCGAAGCTGTTGATGTCCCAGATCACGCCCTCGACGAAGGTCTTGTGCTCATAGAGGGCGATAAGGGCGCCCACGGTCTCCGGCGCCAGTGCGTCCATCAAAATCGTCGTCGACGGCCGGTCGCCGGGGAAGGTCTTGTGCGGAGCGAGGCGGTCGGCCTCGGCCGCGTCGGCCCCGGCCGCCAGCAGCTCGGCCCGCGCCTCGGCCCCGGTCTTGCCGACCATCAGAGCCTGCGCCTGCGCCAACGCGTTCGACCACAGCGGCGCGTCGCCCTCGCGGGCGTCCAGCGCCGCGTCGGACGTGTGGGCGACGACCACGAACTCTGCGGGCACGACCTGCGGTCCCTGGTGGATCTGCTGGAAGAAGGCATGCTGGCCATTGGTGCCGGGTTCCCCGAACACGATGGGACCGGTGGCGGTGTCCACCGGCGAGCCGTCGCGCTTCACGCCCTTGCCGTTGGACTCCATCTCGAGCTGCTGCAGGAAGGCCGGCAGGCGGCGCAGGCCGTGGGCGTAGGGAGCCACCGTACGGGCGGTCCGGCCAAGGCCCTCGACGTTGAACACCTGGGCGAGCGCCAGCAGGACCGGGGCGTTGCGTTCGAGGTCGGCGGTCAGGAAATGCTCATCCATCGACCGCGCCCCGGCCAGCACCCGCTCGAACGTCTCCCAGCCGAGGGCCACGGCGACCGACAGGCTGACCGCCGACCAGAGCGAATAGCGCCCGCCGACCCAGTCGCGGAAGCCGAAGGTGCGGCCGCAGCCCCACGCCTCCGCCTTCTCCGGCGCGGCGGTCACCCCGATCAGGTGCTTTGAAAGCCGCTTCGCCGAAAGGCCGCCCTCGAGCCAGGCCTTGGCGAGCTCGGCGTTGGCCAGGGTCTCCTGGGTGGTGAAGGTCTTGGACACCACCACCACCAGGGTGGTCTCCGGCTCCAGACCCGCGAGCGCCTCGGCCATCTCGCGCGGATCGATATTGGCCACGAAGCGCAGATCGATGGTGGGCTCCAGCGGGCGCAGGGCGTCCCACAGCAGGCGCGGGCCAAGGTCCGAGCCGCCGATGCCGATATGCACGATAGCCTGGAACGGCTGCTTGGTCCCGCCCGTCTCGGCCCCCGAGCCGATGTCGGTCGCGAACCGCGCCATCGCCTGTCGCGTCTCGGCCACCTCCTTCGACACCGGCTCGCCGAGCGCCCGGAAGTCGGCGTCGTCCGCGGCCCGCAGGGCGGGATGCAGCACCGCCCGTCCCTCGGTGTTGTTGACCGCCTCGCCCCCGAACAGCGCCGCCCGCCGCCCCTCGATGTCGCAGGCGCGCGCGAGGTCCAGGGCGGCCTCGAAACCCTCGGCGGTCCAGCTCTGCTTGGACAGGTCCAGATACAGGCCAGCCGCCTCCACGCCCATGCGATCAACCCGCCCCGGATCGGCAGGGAACTGGTGGGCGATGCGCGTCCCGGCGTCCTTGCGCGCCACGGCGCGGAGCAGATCGAGGGCCTGGGAACGGGCGGTCATGGGCGGACTCTACGGCGAGGAGGGTAAACCCTCGTTTACGGGTGGGGCGTAAGCCGGTTCAACGCCGAAACCGCGATTCGGCCAAACATATGAGGATCGCCATGTCCTGCGGCGTCGCCCTTGCTGTCTCCCTTCTGCTCTCCGATCCCAATGTCGCCCTCGCCGCGGTCCAGCCGCCGGCCGCGGCCGAGGCCCCCGCTCCGGTCGCCGCTGAGCCCTTGTTCGCGGACATCGTCGGCCGCTCGTCCGCCCTGCGGTCGCTCGTCGCCTCCTGGCAGGCCTCCGGCGAGGCCGACCAGGCCGCATTCCTGTCCAGTCCGGCCTTCGCCGGCTTCAAGGCCCAGGCGGCCGAACTGGCCGGGCTCGACATGCAGGGCCACCTGATCCTCAAGGAGCGGGGGACAGACGGCGACCTGAAATGCATCCTGAGAGGCATCGCCGAGGACATTCCGGTCAAGGTGGCCGCGTTCGAGAGCGCTTCCAGCCCGGACGAACGGCGCGTCGCCCTCGACGAGCTCCACTATCTCCTCGACGACAACGTCGCGGTCATCACGGCCCCGCCGCAGCCCGAGGTGTGATTTCGGCCGCGGCGTCTTCCAGGGCCTCGAGCACCACCCCCTCGGTCAGCAGCTGCGGCAGGATCTGCGGCTCCGCCCGTCCGGGAGAATAGACCAGGTACAGCGGCACGCCTGACCGGCCATGACGCTGCAGCTCTTCGGTGATGGCGTCGTCGCGGCGGGTCCAG
>JAEYUE010000320.1 GCA_023433655.1 Pseudomonadota bacterium
ATATCGGCCAGTCGGACGCGGCCTTGGCCGAGGCCCGGCGCGTGATGGGGCCGGACGCCATGATCGGCGTCACCTGCCATGACAGCCGCGATCTCGCCATGGACGCGGCCGAGGCGGGCGCCGACTATGTCGCCTTCGGCGCCTTCTTCCCGACCGACACCAAGGAGACCACCCACCGGCCGGACCCCGACATCCTCACCATCTGGCAGGAGACGGTCGAGGTTCCCTGCGTGGCCATCGGGGGCATCACCCCCGCGAACGCCGGCGGCCTGGCCCGCGCCGGCGCGGACTTCGTGGCGGTCAGCTCGGCCGTCTGGAACCATCCGCAAGGGCCCGCCGCCGCGGTTCGCGCCTTCAATCAGGCGCTGGCCGAAAGCGCCTGACCTTCAGGGGATATTAGGAAGCCGCGGGCTAGGGAAAGAGGAAGACAGCTCCCGCTTCCCCGGATCCTCCATGCTCATGAGCCGCGCGCTCGACCCGTCCGAACCGGTTGTCGCCCCCGGGCGCGCCGCGCCCGCGCGTGTCGCCCAGCCGGTCGCCGCCAACAGCGCCATCGCCTTCTTCCGCGAGCCTCTGGCGCCGATCTTCACGGCTGTGACCGTGCTCATCCTCGTCGTGGTGGCCATCCAGTTCGCGCGCACGGCCGGTCTGGTCGCCGCCCTGTGGGGCGCGGGCGGCGTCGGGGTCGCGGTCTGGCTCCGGAACGCGCGCGGTCCCCTCTACGATCTCTGTTTCGGCGGACTTCTGGCCACCGGCATCGCCGCGGGCGAGCTGCTGGCGGGCAATTCCTACGCCCTGACCGCCCTGTTCACGATCACCAACATGATCGAGATCGTCTGCGCCGTCGTGCTCGCGCGACGGTTCGCGCCGACCCTGAACCTGGCCACGGTCGACGGGGCCTGCCGCTTTCTCCTCAGCGCCGCGGTGATCGGGCCGCTGCCGGCAGCCGCTATCGCCGCCGGCGCCCTCTACCTGATCAACGGCGCGGATCCGTTCGCGACGTTTCAGACATGGTGGTTCGGCCATGCGCTCGGCATCGCCGTCATCGGCTCCTTCGGCCTGTCCCTGACCCGCCGCCATCTCGTGGCCCTGCGCCATCCGGTGCGCGCCGTCGAGGCCGCGGTCCTGCTGGCCCTGCTGATCGCCGTCTGCGTCGCCGTCTTCTTCCAGTCCCGCATCCAGATCGGCTTCGTGGTCATTCCGGTGCTGATCCTCATCGCGGCGCGGTTCCGCGTGCTCGGGGTCTCCACCGCCCTGGTCGTCGTGGCCCTCACGGCGGTCGGCGGCTCGATGCTCGGCATGGGCCCGTTCATCTCGGCCGGGCCGAATCTCGCCGACCAGGCCCTGCTGGCCCAGTTGATGGTCCTGCTGGGCTGCATGCCCGTTCTCATCGTCGCCTCGCTGCTCGAGGAGCGCGACCGCCTCTCGGACCGGGCCAAGGCCGGCCAGGGGCGCGCCGAGCGGGCCTCCGCCGCCAAGTCGCGCCTGCTCGCCAATGTGGCCCACGAGATCAAGAGCCCCGTCGGCGGGGTCATCGGCATCGGCGAATTGTGGAAGAGCGGCCAGCTTGGCCCCGTCACGCCCACCCAGGCCGAGATGGCCGAGATGCTGGTCAAGACCGCCCGCCAGGTCGAGGCGCTGGCGCACGACCTGCTCGACGTGGCCCGGGCTGAGTCCGGCGCGGTCAAGGTCGAGCTGCGACCCACCGACGTCCCGGGCTTGCTCGACGACGTCCGCCGCGCCACCGCCCTGCGGCCCGAGGCTCGCGACATCAAATTCCACGTGATCAGCGAAGGCGACGGACTGGTCGCCCTGGCCGACTCCCAGCGCCTCTCCCAGGTCGTCGCCAACCTCGCGTCCAACGCGGTCAAATACGGCGGCGAGGGGGGTGTGGTCCTCTTCCGCGCCAGCAAGATCTACGACGGCGTCCGCATCGAGGTGACCGACCGCGGCCCCGGCCTCTCGGCCGAGAAACAGGCCCAGCTGTTCGAGCCCTTCAACCGCCTCGGCCTCGAGCGCTCCACGGTCGAGGGACACGGCATCGGCCTCGCCCTCGCCAAGCGTCTGGTCGAGCTGCAGGGCGGATCGATCGGCGTCGACTCGACGCCGGGCGAGGGCGCCACCTTCTGGGTCGAACTGCCCGCCGCCTGACCCGCTTCGGCAAGCTGGGGCGTTCCGTCGCGCGACAGGGCGCCCGGTGACAGGGGCGACCGCGGGGCGTAGCCTGCCCGGGCCTTGCTGCTCGAAGGGGTACGGCCTTGGACTACGACGCCCTCCTGCTGTCGCGACTCCAGTTCGCATTCACGGTCGCCTTCCACATCCTCTTCCCGGCATTCACCATCGGCCTGGCCGCCTATCTGGCCGTGCTGGAAGGGCTGTGGCTGCGCACGAGGCGCGAGGCCTACAAGACCCTCTACCTGTTCTGGGTGAAGGTCTTCGCCATCAGCTTCGGCATGGGCGTCGTCTCGGGCATCGTGCTCAGCTACCAGTTCGGCACCAACTGGTCGGAGTTCATCCGCCTGACCGGCGGGGTCATCGGCCCCCTGCTGGCCTATGAGGTGCTGACTGCCTTCTTCCTCGAGGCCTCCTTCCTCGGCGTCATGCTGTTCGGCTGGAAGAAGGTCGGGCCCAGGCTGCACTTCCTCGCCACCTGCCTGGTGGCCATCGGCACCTCCATCTCGGCCTTCTGGATTCTCTCCGCCAACAGCTGGATGCAGACCCCGGCGGGCTACGAGGTGCTGGCCGACGGCCGCATCGTCGCCACCAGCTTCATGGAGGCGATCTTCAATCCCAGCTTCCCGACCCGGCTGGCGCACATGCTGATCGCCGCCTTCCTGACCACGGCCCTGGTGGTCGGCGGCGCCTCGGCCTTCCAGCTGCTGCGCAATCGCGCCCAGGAGGAGAGCCGGCTGGCCCTGAAGATGGCCATCGGCCTGATCGCCATCCTCGCCCCCGTCCAGGTGCTGGTCGGACACGAATCCGGCCTTGTCGCCAAGGACCATCAGCCGCAGAAGCTGGCCGCTATCGAGGCCTACTGGGAGACTGACGCCAACCACCCGCTGATCCTGTTCGCCATCCCCGACCGGGCCACGCAGTCGAACCATTTCGAACTGGCCATTCCCGGCGGCGGCGTGCTGGTCGCCCCCGCCGACGAGGTCGTCACCGGCCTCGACGCCTTCGCGCCGGAGGATCAGCCGCCGGTGTTCATCGTGTTCTGGAGCTTCCGGGTGATGGTCGGCCTCGGCGTGCTGATGCTCGGACTCGGCCTCTGGGGCGCCTGGCTGGTCTGGCGCAAGCGGCTCGCCGACAATCGCTGGTTCCTGCGCTTCGCCGTGGCCATGGGGCCGGCCGGCTTCGTGGCGGTGGTCGCCGGCTGGATCGTCACCGAGGTCGGCCGCCAGCCGTGGGTGGTGCAGGGCCTGGTCCGCACCGCCGACGCCGTCTCGCCGGTGACCGCCGGCTCGGTGGCCGCGTCCCTGCTGATCTACGTCACCGTCTACGCCATCGTCTTCGTCGCCGGCGCCATCTACATCCTGCGCCTGCTGCGCGACGGTCCCGTCCCCGGCGCCGCCGAGCCGGCTCCCGAAGGCCAGCGCGCCCCCGGGACCCCGCTCGCCGCCGCCCCCGAGGACGCTCCGGGAGACCCGTCATGAGCCTCGACCTCCCCCTGATCTGGGCCGGCCTGATCGCCACGGGCGTGCTGCTTTACGTGCTGCTCGACGGCTTCGACCTCGGCGTCGGCATCCTGTTCCCCTTCTCGCGGAACAAGCAGGACCGCGACGTGATGATGAACACCGTCGCCCCCGTGTGGGACGGCAATGAGACCTGGCTGGTGCTGGGCGGCGGCGGCCTGCTGGCGGCCTTCCCGCTGGCCTATTCGATCGTCATGCCGGCCTTCTACCTGCCGGTGATCCTGATGCTGGCGGGCCTGATCCTGCGCGGCGTGGCCTTCGAGTTCCGCTTCCGCGGCCAGCGCCGCGGCCGGCCGTTCTGGACCGCCATGTTCGCCTTCGGCTCCATCCTCGCCGCCTTCGCCCAGGGCCTGATCCTCGGCGGCTTCATCCAGGGCATAGACGTGGTCGACGATCGCTTCGCCGGCGGGACGTTCGACTGGTTCACCCCCTACACCCTGCTGGTCGCCGCCGGCCTGGTCTGCGGCTACGCCCTGCTCGGCGCGACCTGGCTGATGTGGAAGACCGCCGACGAATTGCACGGCGATGCGCGCCGCTGGGCGGTGATCTCCGGCGTGCTGACCGCCCTGTTTCTCGTCGGCGTCAGCCTTTCCACCCTGGTGGTGCACCCGGTGGTGGCGGAGCGTTGGGGCTGGGCGGGGAGCGGGTTCGACATGGGCCGCTTCCTGCCGCTGGCGGGAATTCCGCTACTCGGCCTGATCGGCCTCGGCCTCGTCGGTTGGGGCGTGCGCCGCGCCTCGCACGGCTGGCCCTTCATCGGCGCGGTGCTGGTCTTCCTGTCGGGCTACGCCGGCCTCGCCGCCGGCTTTTTCCCCTATGTCGCGCCTTACACTGTCGACTTCCGCGCCGCCGCCGCGCCCGACAACGCCCTGGCCCTGATGCTGGTCGGCACGGTGGTCATCCTGCCGCTGATCCTCGCCTACACGGCCTGGGTCTACTGGGTGTTCCGCGGCAAGGTCACGCCGGAGGCGGGCTATCATTAGGATCGAACCCCCGCCCGGGCCCGGCGACGCGCCCGGCCCGCTGTGGAAGCGCCTCGCCTGGTTCGCCGGCCTCGCCGTCGCCGCCTCGGCGGTCACGGCCGCGGTGGCCTACGCCCTTCGGGCCTTGCCGTTCATGGGCTGAGGGGCGACAGTCCGGCCCATGATCATCACCGCCGCCGCCGTCGCCCTCCTGTCCGCCGCGCCCCAGGCCGCGCCCCAGACGCCGCCGCCCGGTTCGGACATCACCAGCAGCCTCAACAGCGGTCCGCCGCGTCCGGCCGAATATCTCGCGCCCCCTCCGAGCCCCGCTCCGGCGCCCGCGAGCGCCTCCGTTC
>JAEYUE010000037.1 GCA_023433655.1 Pseudomonadota bacterium
GAGCGCGGCCGCACAAGGGCGACGGGACGCTCCGGGGACCGCTCACGGACCAGGTCCAGGGGAAGCTGGTACGTGCGCAATTCACGTAACCCCCTGCAAATTGTTAACCCAGACCGGCGTTAGCAGCGCATAACGGTTAGACCACGGGGTCCGCCGGAGCGCGCGATATGGGGTCATCGCGCCGTCATGTAAAGCGGTTTTTTCGTGACGCAGCCGTAACTTGAACCCGGTTCGGCGGCGCGTATCGTCCCGTCATCGCTGATGGGGGACTTGTCATGCGCCGCACCGCCTTCGCCGCCGTTCTTGCCCTGGCTCTTGCGGCGGGGGCCCCAGCCGTCGGCCAGGTCGCCGGCCCTGTCCCCGCGGCCCAGCTGGCGCGCAGCGTCGACATTCCCTTCGAGGAGTTCACCCTCGACAACGGCCTGCGCGTCGTCGTCCACACCGACCGCAAGGCGCCCGTCGTGGCCCTCCACGCCTGGTACAATGTCGGCGCAAAGGACGAGCCCGAGGGGCAGACGGGCTTCGCCCACCTCTTCGAACACATCGGCCTGTTCAATCCGACCGAGAACCTGCCCGGCGGCCTGATGGAGCCGCTCAGGGCCATGGGCGCCACCGACTGGAACGGCACCACCTGGTTCGACCGCACCAACTTCTTCCAGACCGTGCCGACCTCGGCTCTGGACCAGGCGCTCTACATGGAGAGCGACCGCATGGGCCATCTGCTGGGGGCCCTGAACCAGGAGCGGCTCGATAACCAGCGCGGCGTGGTCCAGAACGAGAAGCGTCAGGGCGACAATCAGCCGTACGGCCTCGTCTACTACGCCCAGCTGGAGGCGCTCTTCCCGCCCGGCCATCCCTATCGCCACTCGACCATCGGCTCGATGGCCGACCTCGACGCCGCCAGCCTCGAGGACCTCCGCCAGTGGCACCGCGACAACTACGGCCCCAACAACGCCGTCCTGGTGCTGGCCGGCGACATCGACGCGGCCACCGCGCGCCGCAAGGTGCAGCAGTATTTCGGCCACATCCCCCGCGGCGCCCAGAACGAGCCGGCGCAGGCCGATATCCCGACGCTGGCGGAGCGGACCGAGATCCGGATGAACGACCGGGTGCCCAACACCCGCCTGTATCGCAGCTGGGTCGTTCCAGGCCTGCTTGCCGACGAGGCCGCCGATCTTCAGGTCGCCGCCGCCGTCCTCGGCGGGCTGGCCAGCTCGCGCCTCGACAATGAACTGGTCCGTGGCGACGAGACGGCGACCGCCGTCACCACAGGCTACCAGCCCTTCCACCGCCTCGGCATGTTCACCGTCACCGTCGACGTGAAGCCGGGGCAGGACGCGGACGCGGTGTCCCGACGTCTCGACCAGCTGATCGCCGACTACATCGCCGGCGGCCCCACGGCCGACGAGATCACCCGCACTGTGACCAGCAGCCTGTCCGGCCGCATCCAGGCGCTGGAGCCGGTCGGCGGCTTCGGGGGCAAGGCGGTGGTGCTGGCCGAGGGCGAACTCTACGCCGACGACCCCGGCTTCTACCGCAAGCAGCTTGCCGATCTGGGCGCCGTCACCCCGGCCTCGGTCAAGGCGGTGATGGACCGCTGGCTGACCCGCCCGGTGCTGGCCACCCGCGTCGACCCCGGTGAGCGCGAGCCCTATGTCGAGGCCGCCGACAGCCGGCCTGCGCCGCCGCCTTCCGAGCCCCTGCCGTTCACGCCGCGCGAGCCGATGCCGGCGGTCGGACCGATGAAGGCGCTGGACTTCCCGGCGGTCGAGCGCGCCCGCCTGTCCAATGGCATGGAGGTTGTCTACGCCCGCTCGACCACGGTGCCGACGACCCGCGTCGCGGTCGAGTTCAACGCGGGCGTCGCCGCCGATCCGGCGGGCGCGCCGGGCGCCCAATTGATGATGCTGGCCCTCCTGACCGAGGGTACGACCAGCAAGACAGCGGTCCAGATCGCCGAGGAGGCCGAACGGCTGGGCGCCAGCGTCGGCGGCTTCGCCAACGTCGACCGCACCGTTGTCGGACTGACCGCGGTCACGGCCAATCTCGAGCCGTCGCTGGACCTGCTGGCCGATGTCATCCGCAATCCCGCCTTCCGGCCCGCCGATCTCGAGCGTCGCCGCAACCAGCAACTGGCCGCCATCGCCCAGGAGCAGAGCTCGCCGAACGGCATGGGCGGCCGCGTCCTGCCGGTGGTGCTCTACGGCCCCGATCACCCCTATGGCCGCGCCTGGTCGGGCCTCGGCTCGGCGGAGGCGGTGCGCGACCTCGACCGCGACGACCTCATCGCCTTGCACCAGACCTGGATCCGGCCCGACAACGCCCAGCTGTTCATCGTCTCGGACCGGCCGCTGGCCGAACTGACGCCCCTGCTCGAGGCTCGCTTCGGGGCCTGGGCCGCGCCCGGGGTCGCCAGGGGCGCCAAGGCGTTCGACGCCCCCGTGCCGGCCGCCCGCCCTCGGGTGGTGCTCGTCGACCGCCCGCAGTCCCCGCAGTCCCTGATCCTTGGCGGTCTTGTGCTGCCAGTCACCGGCCGGGACGACCTCGTCACCCTCAACGCAGCCAACGAGGTCATCGGCAACGGCTTCCTGTCGCGCATCAACCAGGACATCCGCGAGACCCGCGGCTGGTCCTACGGCCTGTTCGGCCGGATCAACGCCCTCGAGCACCAGACGCCCTACGTCGTCCAGGCCCCCGTGCAATCCGACCGCACCGGCGAATCCATCGCCGTGCTGATCGAACAGTACCGCGCCTTCCTCGGCGAACGAGGCGTCACTGCGGCCGAGCGCGACCGGACCGTCAACGGCAATGTTCGCCAGTTGCCGGGCAGCTTCGAGAGTTCGGCCAATGTGCTCAACGCCCTGCGCAGCAACGCCCTCTATGACCGCCCCGACGACTACTGGGAGACACTGGCGCCGCGCTACGAAGCCATGACCGCCGCCGAAATGGACGCCGAGGCCCGCCGGGTGCTGGGCGCGGCGGACATGGTCTGGGTCGTGGTCGGCGACGCCTCCGTGGTCCGGCCGCAGCTGGAAGCCCTGGGCCTGGAGGTCGAGGTCCGGCCGGCGCAATAGCCGGCCGGCCAGCCGCCACGCTGGACGAAATTGCCGCGGACGTGCCATTAAGACTTGCCCCATGGGCCCGTTCGGGCCATGCGGCGCGCCCCTGCAACCGCCGACAGTCTGTCCATGACCGCATCAGCCGCCGCCGTCGCGTCCGTTCGTGACGTGTCCAAGACCTTCGGCGCCCGCAAGGCGCTGAACGGCGTCTCCGTCGAGGTCGGAGCGGGCGAGATGGTCGCCCTGATTGGCCCCTCGGGCTCGGGCAAGTCGACCCTGCTGCGCTCGATCACCGGCCTGCAGACCATCGATCCGGGCAAGGGCGTCATCGAGGTCTTCGGCGAGACGGTGCAGAAGAACGGCCGCATCACCGGCCAGGTCCGCGCCGCCCGCCAGAAGCTCGGCATGATCTTCCAGCAGTTCAACCTGGTCGGCCGGCTGTCGCTGTTCTCCAACGTCATGCTGGGGGCGCTGGGTCGCATCCCGGGCTGGCAGGGCGTTCTCGGCGTCTGGCCGGCGGCCGACAAGAGGAAGGCCATGGAGGCGCTGCACCGCGTCGGCGTGGCCGAGTACGCGGCCCAGCGCGCCAACACCCTGTCCGGCGGCCAGCAACAGCGGGGCGCCATCGCCCGCGCCCTGGTGCAGGGCGCCCGCGCCATTCTCGCCGACGAGCCGGTCGCCTCGCTCGACCCCGTTTCGGCCCGCAAGGTCATGGAGCTGCTGGTCGAGCTGAACCAGCGCGACGGCCTAGGCGTCATCGTCACCCTGCACCAGGTCGACTACGCCCTGCGCTACTGCGACCGGGTCATCGCCCTGAAGGCGGGCGAGGTCGTCTATGACGGCCCGTCGACCGGACTCGACACCCGACAGCTGATCGGCATCTACGGTCCGGAGTTCGAGGACGCCTTCTGGGAAACCAAGGCATGAGGCTGCCGGGCGCCGTCCGCACCCTCGGGGCGGGCCTGCTCGCCGCCGTCGCGCTCGGCCTCGCCGGCTGCGACAGGGGAGACGGCCTCGCGCCTGTCGATGCGCCGGAGCAGATCACCTTCTCCATCCTCTCGGCCCAGGGGCAGGCCTCGGCGGCCCCGCTGTGGCAGCCTTTGCTCGACGACATGGCCGGGGCGGTCGGCGTGCCGGTCGAGCCGCACTTCGCCTCGGACTATTCGACCCTGATCGAGGACATGCGACAGGGCCGGACCCAGGCGGGCTGGTTCTCGGCCCAGCCGGCCATCGAGGCCATGGAGACCGCCGACGCCGAGATCATCGCGCGCACCGTGGCGCTGGACGGCGGCGACAGCTACCGGGCGACCCTGATCGTCAAGCGGGGCGGGGGCGTCACCCTCGACAACGTCCTTGAGTGCGGAGGCCGGCTGGGCTTCGGCCTCGGCGATCCGCAATCGACCTCGGGCACGCTGGCCCCCATGACCTTCCTGTTCAATCCGCGCGACATCGAGCCGGAGGAGTGTTTCCGCAGCGTCCGCCGCGGCAATCACGAGACCAACGCGATGGCAGTGGCCGCTGGTGTCCTCGATGTCGCCACCTCGAACAGCGTCACCCTGACCGAACTCCGCCGCCGCAACCCGGCTGTGGCCGACCAGATCGAGGAGATCTGGCGCTCGCCGCCGATCCCGGAGGGCGGCATCCTGATCCGTGAGGATCTCGACCCGGCCCTGAAGGAGAAGATCCGCAGCTTCTTCCTGACCTATGGCCAGGGCAAGGGCGCCGACGCCGAGCGCCAGCGCCGCGTGCTGGCCGCCCTGAACTACTCCCGCTTCAGCGCCGCCGATGACAACTATCTCGATCCGGTGCGCGAGCTCATGGCCGACCAGGCCCTGGCCGCCGCCCGCGCCGAGGGCGACACGGCGGCCGTGGCCGAGGCCCGGCGCGAGCTGCAGCGCCTCCGGGCCCGTCGCGAGGTCCAGCCGTGAGCCGATCCGCCCCCACCATGCATCCATCCCTTCGCAGGGGCGCCGAAGGCGGCCCGGGTAGCCAAGCCATGAACCGCCTCCGTCTCCTCTTCGCCGCCTGCCTTGCGCTCGCCGTCGTG
>JAEYUE010000040.1 GCA_023433655.1 Pseudomonadota bacterium
CGATTACTCGACGTGGGGGCTTGATCGCTGCGGCGCTTATGGGCGTCGCGGTGGGGGGTTGCGTCCCGCCCCGGATTGTCCGTTTCCGACTGCGGCTTGCCGTGGAAGTTGATGGTCGACCACACAGCGGGGAGAGTGTGCAGGAGTGGCGTTATCGGAAGGGCTCCCGTTTCTCATTCGGTGGCACCTCCGTGGCCTTTAAGGGCGAAGGGGTTGTCCTCGATCTGGGCCAATGGGGCTTGGTCGTATCCACCTTCGTCGAACTGGCCGCGCCGAATTCCCGGCTACCGATCGAGCCCGTCTGGGGCGGTCGCCCTCCTGTGGACAGGAACTGGCGAGCCGCAAATCGTCTCGCGCGGGCGTTGATGCCGAGCGAGACGGACTGGGATGGGCTGACCGCCATGAAGCAAAGCGATCCTGTCCCTGTTCCGCCATCCGAACTGCCACTCCTGTTACGGTTTTCGGAGGCGTCGAACCCTCGAAGTGTTCAGCGCCTCTCGATGGATTCCGGTGATGCGAGGTTTCGGATCACAGGGGCCTCTATCGAAGTGACGGACGCCCCGGTCACCCGCGGGAAGGTCGCCGCTGCATTGCCGTGGGCTCCCAGGTATCTCGAGAACAACTGGAACCTTGACGGAGGTCACACTTGGGACCCCAAGAGCAGTCTCTCCGGTCAGATCAGCGCCAGCGATTTCATCAGGCTGTAATCTCGGACGTGGCCAGCTCAAACGGTCCGCAACGGGTCGGGAGCGGTCGGTCGCCTACGGGTGGGTAGCGGACATTCAGTGAACGGTGGGATGCGGTTTTGTCGGCTTTTCTGAGCGCGACGCCGCATCATGTCCCCGGAAAACCTCTGCGAGCAATCGGAACAAATGGCCGAGGCCCTCAAGACGGCCTTTGAGGCCGCCGTAGCCGCGAATTAGCGCTCCGGCCAAGGCGAGCCTGGCCTTCTGATGACCCTGAGACGCGCCCGTCTTCCAAAGAGCCAACGCGCGTTGCCGATCAAGTCGGACGCCCTCTCCGCGTGAGTAAAGGTACGCGAGCGCGTCGTGAGCCGGGCTGTAGCCTCTCGACGCCGCCTCCTGGAACTGAACCGAGGCCTCCGAGAAGCGGCCCATGCGATGATAGGCGACTCCCAACCCGAAGAACGCTGCGGCGTAACCAGCTTCCGCCGCAACCCGGTACCAGGCTTCGGCCCCGGGAAGATCTTGATGGCCGTACCAGCCCTTCATCATACAGCCGGCCACGCAGATCGTGCTGAGCATTGAACCAGCGTGCGCCAGCGTCTCAAGCTCTTCGAGGCCCCGCTCCCATTCCGATCCATCGAGCAGCGCGCGAGCACGCTCGAACTCCTCACGAAACGGATCGTCGAGTGCTTCCAGGCCATAGAGCTCGACGGCGTCGATCATGCGGCTTTCAGATCATGATCGCATCGCACTTCCAAGAGCCGCGTGGAGATGTCTGCAATGGGTCGGAAGCGGACGTCCAGGCGTCCGGGCCCGAAGGTCCGCTTCCCGGCGACTAGCGAAGGAGCGCTTCTGGCTGTGATCGGGCCCGCCGGCAGCAAGGGCCGGGCGAAATTCAGACGATCTGGAACGTCGTCGGATGGCCAGGGCGAACAGGAAGGCGAGGACCAAGGCGAGGGCCGACTGCACTGTCGCCACGATCCGGATCAGGCCGGCCCGGGAAAACAGGCCGCCTGCGTTCCGCCTCCGCCATCGACTGCCTCCGGGTCGTGCCCGGCAGGCCGGCCAGCGCCACCCGCAGGGTCCCGCCCGCAGGTCAGCCGGCGAGCGATGCTGCGGGCCCCGCTCGCGCCCGGCGGCCGCGGCGGTCCGCGGCCGCGTCCGGAAATCCGGCCGCCGTCGGCCGGGTCCGGAGACTGCAACGGTCAGGCGACCCGCCATGAAAACCTGCACAGGCTCGATCCCGCCGGCCGCCGGCCTTCTACGGGCCGCACGCGGTCATCCGCCCGGCCGCCAGCCGCTCCCGGCGAGGAAGGCCTCGGCGTCCGTGGCCTGCAGGATCGATCTCAGGGCCGCGACCTTGTCGGGGCTTCGGTCGTAGTAGGTTTTGACGATCCGGTAGCCCACCCAGTAGCCGAGGTCGCCGGGCTTTTCCGGCGTGGAGTTGTAGAGCCACGCGGACAGGTCGGTCTTGTGCATGTCGGCGGCGAAGGCCGTCTCGATCTCGGTCTCGCGACCGCGGACGAGGGCCGCCAGGTAGGCGTAAGCCACGTCCCCCGTGAGCAGTTCGGTGACGAACTCGGCCGCGCCCTCGGCGAAGGCTCCGCCCAGGACGGTCAAGGAGTCCGCGTCCTGAAGCAGTGGCGACTGCTGGACGTGGACGTACTCATGCACCAGGACGCCGACGAAGCGGTCTTCCTCGTCAGGATTGATGAAGGTGGTCGCGCACAGCGCCTCCAGCCCGACGTTGATGCCGTCCGACGCGCTGGCGACGGCCACGGGCCGGCCGCGCCCGACCGAGATCGTGGCCGCCGGAAAGCGCGCCTCCGAATAGAGTTCCGCCAGGCGGTCCAGGGCCTCGCCGACGCGCCGCCGCACCGCGGGCAGGGTGGCGGCGCAGCGGCGGGCGTCGAGGTACATCCCGGGGCGAGCGGCGATGGCCGAGGCGATCCGTTCGCCCGTGATGTTCCGGATGGAGGCGAAATGCTTCAGGCCGGGCGACCCCTGGTCGAGGTAATCGGTCTGGAGCTGGAGGGCGGTGGGCGCGCCGCCGGCTGCGTCAAAGACGGCGAAGAAGCGATCGACGTCCGAGGTCTGTAACACGGGACCTTCGGCGAAGGCCGCCGGCCGTTGCTGGGCCGTCGCCGGGCCTGGGGGCGTCAGCTGGAACGCAAGGGCGACGGCGAGCACGCAGGATGCCCTGAACCCTCGTTGTCTCCGACGACGCGCCGGGGCCTCACGCTCCGCGGACGCGCGCACTTCCCTGCCATCAACCGTCATAGGCGGCTCCATCGTGTGTGTGGGGCTGTCGTCGCCGAAGCCTGGCCGACGCGGGACGCGTCCGGCGGTGCAGCGGTGCTTTCGGGCCGATCGGTGCTCCGATCCGTCGCGTCCGGCGGCGCCCCTCAGCCACAATTTTAGTAGCGATCCATTTCGAGAGCAAGCCGCTCGGGAGGGCCGCTCGCCCGCCCTTCTCGACCGCACCTGCACGCTCCTCATCGTCGGCCGCGGACCGCAGGCCGGGTTCCGCCAGCCGCCGGCTCGGGCGCGGGAGGACGCACGGATGCCGCCATGTGAAACCGCCAGGTTAGAAGCGTCGGATGAAGCTGACCGTCCAGCTGTCGGCTTCGCCGCCGTTGTCCGTGAAATCCTTACGGGACCAGTCGGCGCGCAGGCCGTTGACGCCATGGAAGGCGCTGACGCCCATACCATAGTTGAAGCTCTCGCCGTCGGCGGGGGTCACCGCCGGCGTGGAGGCTTCGATCCTGGTCGAGCCGTAGCCGCCGCGCGCGAACAGTTCGACGTGCTCGCCGATCGGCATGAAGGCCACGGCGTAGGCCGCGACATCATGTTTGAGCTCGACAACGCCCCCGGTCACCCCCGTTGAAACGTCGAACGTATCATCCTCGACGCCGACGCTGGCTTCCGCCTCGAAGCCCAGCCAGGGCCGGGTCTTCCAGCCGCCGCGAACGGTGAGCGCGCCCAAGGTGGCCTGGGCCGTGTCAATCTGGCTGTACCCGAGCGTGCCGTAGAATCGGGCGGCGTCCGGGCCGGCGGCGTCCTGGGCGAGGGAGGCGGCGGGCAGGGCGGCGAGGGTGAGAGCCGCGGCGATGACGGTCTTGATCATGGAGGACTCTGGTTCCAGCAATTCGAGGAAAAGCGTTGCGGGCCGCGTGTCGGCTCTGAACCAAGGACGCCATCGCCCGGAATTCGCCTTACGCCCACGCCGAACTTTCGTCAGAACGCGGCATCGAATGTCAGCCGGATCGATAATGGGCGGACCGGAACCGCCTGGGGTTCGTACAGCTGATAAGGCGATCCGATGCCGTACCGGATTCCCGCCGTGTCAAACGGATTGGAGATTCGCAGTGTCGCGGACTGGCGGGCGCCGCCCAGCCGGGCCGTCAGCTCCGAGCGAAGGTAGCCGCCGTGGGGTACGTCGAGGCCTGGGCCGACGCCCAGGCGGGATTGGCCCACATAGCGAAGGTCGGCCCCCAGACGCAGGTCCAGCCCCGCCAGTCGGCCGGCTTCATGACTGATGCTCAACTGCGCGCCGAGGGGCGCGACATTGGGGATGTCGGTTCTACCCCCGCCGATGAGGTTCGGGCGCGTCGGGGTCAGGCTGCTGTTGTTGACAAACAGGCCTCCCGAGACATCGAGAGCGAAGGTCGGTCGCCATGCCGCCTTGATCGACACAAAATGAATCACGCCGTCCCCGACATTGTCAGTGACCAGATCGCCGCCCGCCGTGACGACATCCGCCTGCACGTCGCGCCAATCCACCCACCCGGCCGAAATCTCACCGGAGAGGCCGTTCCACCACGCCCGCGAGCGGGCTCCGACCTCCAGCAGGGTTACGCGGTCTCCCTGATACCGCTCGAACGCTCCTCCCGTTTCACTGGCGCCGGCGGGGCGCACGGCCTGTTCGAGGCGCGCGAAAAGGGTTGTCGTCCTCGAAGCATCCCAGCGCGCCGACAGGCTCGGGGTCACGCGCATGGTCAGTCCGGTCCGGTGGCGATCCCCGAACGCCCCGGGTTCGACGCCCCGGACATCGCTGTCGATGCTCACGGCCGACAGGCGCGCACCGATTGCGACGCGCCAGTCCGCCGCCGGCGAAAGTGAAGCCTCCCCGAACGCGGCCGCTTCAGCGAAGGCGCGTCGAAGGTCAGCGCCGGAGGCCGGGCCTGGCGCGGAGGAGAGGTCTCTCCGCCTTCGTTCGACAAGGGTCTCCCCGATGGAGATCGCACCCCCGCCGGACAAGGTCCAACGCCCCGCCGGGGCCGCATCGATCCGCACTTCGAACGACGCCATCGTGGCGGCCTGGCTGCGATCGACAACGCCGGGGGCGGGTGCTTTCGGCTGGCTGGCGTCGAAACGCTCGTCCAGCCGCTGGCGCGACAGGCTGACTGCGGACGTCAGGTTCATCGGCCCGACCCGCCGCCGGGCTGTCAAACCGGCGAGAAGAACGCTGCTTTCATACGGTTCCAGTACACGCCCGGCCTTATGGCTCCGGGTCTGGTCTGCAGCGACGGTCTGCGTATCGCCCGCCGCGACCCGCTGGGCGACGCCGGTGACGTCAACGGTCCAGGCGCCGTCGGTCCAGCGGAGCGTCGCGCGAGCGCCGAAGGTATCGACCGCGTCGGCTTCACGTCCCTCGTGGTCGGGATTGTCGATGAAGCCGCCTTCGCGACGGGTATAGGCCACGATCCGTCCGGCCGTTCCGCCGCCGAGCGGCCCGTTGGCGATGACTGCCAAATCCCCGCTTTCGCCGCCGCCGGACGTGACGCCGGCTCCGAGGATGAGCCGTCCGAAGGTTGCGCCGGGCACGGGCTCTTCGGGCCACAGGCGCAGCACGCCGCCGATGGAGCCGGCGCCGAAGCGTGTGCCCTGGGGACCCTCGAACACCTCGACGCGCCGGATGTCGATGAGGGCGACGTCGGGATCTGGCGATCCATAATTGAGGCGCAGGCCGCCAAGGTACTGGCCAACGGTCGACTGCAGCGGGCCGTTCATGGCCGAGTCCGCCAGTCCCCGCACGAACAGCTTGTTCCGGCCGGTCCCCTGTCGCGTGGACTCGACCGTGGCGGACAGGTCGGCGATCGCATCGCTGGTCGCCGCGCCCTCCACGCGCTGGAGCGCTCCGGGATCGACCAGGCTTCGACCGGACGCGCCCGGGACCCCGACAGGCGGAACTGCGGTGACGACCACCTCGTCCAGCTCGGCCGGCGGCGGGACCTCGGGCAGGCGCGGGCGGACGAGCGCCTCCGGAGGCCTCGGGGCCGTCTCGATGCGATACATTCCCTCACCGATGCGGACCGCCCGCGCGCCGAGCGGGCGCAGCAATTCGTCCAGGGCGGCCTCGACCGGCATCCGGCCGGCCAGGCCTCGGGTGCGGCGGCCCCTGAGGTTCGCGGTGATGACCACATCGATCCCGGCCTGGGACGCCAACTGGTTGACGGCCTGGTCGGCGGGCCCGTCGGGAATATCGAAGACCTGTGCGCCCGGCGTCTGAAGGGAGATCAGGCCCGCGGCCAGCAGCGCCGCAACGGTCACGGCTCCAGCCGCCAGCCCTCGCCGTCCTCTACAATCGAAACACCCAGGAGACGCGAGAGCCTCGGCTTGAGATCCGCCGGCGCCGTCCGCGTCGTCAGGCTGCCGCTGAAACGGCGTCCGGACAGGGCCGGCGCCACCCGGACGGGCATATCAAGGGCTCGTTCGAGATCCTGGGCGACGACGGCGAGCGTCTCGTCTGAGTAGGACAGGCGGCCCTCCCGCCACCCCCCGACGGCGTCAATGGAGACCGATCGGCGCTCCAGTCCCCGGGGCGTTGCGACCACGCTGTCGCCCGGGTTGAGGGTCGCCGAGGCGCCGTCCTGGTCCACGCGAACGACACCCTCCGATACCGCGACCCTGACTCCGCCGCTCAATCGCGTCACGTCGAAGGTGGTGCCGAGGTCGGTGAGGGTCGTGTCGCCCACTTCGACCCGGAACGGATCCGTGTCGTCGTGAACGATCTCGAAAAGGGCCCGTCCGGCGATCAGGCGCACCTCGCGAGGATCACGCCGGTCGAGCCCCAGGCGGGTCGCGCCGTCCAGCGACACCCGCGAACCGTCGGCAAGGATCACGGTACGCTGTTCGCCGGGGGCGGTTTCGACCGACCAGGGTTGCGCCTGGCCGACCCAGGCGAACCAGAGGCCGCCAATGGCCAGGGCGGCGACTCCCGCCGCGATCGCGGCCCGGCGCGAAAAGGAGAAACCTCGCCGGGACAAGGCCGGTGCGGCGGATCGGGCCGGCGCCGCCTTCAGCGCCTCGACGGCTTCGGCTTCGTTTTCCGCCAGGCGCCAATAGGTCTCCAGGTGGCGCGGATCAGCGGCCATCCAGCGGTCCCAGGCCTCCCAACCGGCGAAGTCCGGATCATTGACCTGAACCAGCCACGTGAGCGCCTCGCGTTCGATCTTCTGAGTGGAAGCGTTCATGCCCATGTCTCCAGGACGCCGCGCAGGGCCGCTCGCCTCATGACTGATCCTCCTGGAGGTCCAGAAGAACCGCATAGGCGCGCCGCAGGTGCTTCTCCACGGTGCTCAGGCCCATGCCGAACTCCTCGGCGATGCGCCTTTGGGTGACGCCGTCGATGCGGTGGCGCCGGAAGACCGCCGCCGCCGGATCGCCCAGGGCGGTCAGCCGGGTTTCAACGGCCTGGAGGGTCTGGGCCGCGATCAGCCGGCGCTCGGCGTCCGCGGGATGGACCGCGTCATCGGGCAGATTGGCGGGGCTGGACCAGGCGGCGTCGCGGGCGGCGGCCCGCCGGGCTCCGCGGCGGCGATCGAGGACCGCCGTATAGACCATGCGAAGCAGATAAGCGTGCGGATTGGCGATGGGGCCGCCCGCCGTCCGCATCCTGAGCCAGACATCCTGAACCACGTCCTCGGCGTCCCCGGCGACGCCCATGGCGACCGCCCGCCGGATGAGCACGGGACGCATCTCGATGAACACGGCTTCGAGGCCGGCGGCTGGAATGTCGGACGACGCATCCATTGCGGAGCCCATAAACCGCGCCCGATCCAACATGCAACCGAGGCGTAAGGCGCGGGCGTCCGCGGCGATTCGACCGGTCCCAGGAAATTCGACCCGATAGAAAATTTCTGAAAGTCCCGGAGCGCGCCCGACTGCTAACAACCTCGTGGCCCGCGTGCCTGAGCGAGTTGTGAATCTGCCGTCGGGGTCGTCCGCGAGGCTCGCTCATCGTTCGCCGGCTCAACCTGTCCCCATGGGGTCTCCCGTTTGGCGATGACCTTCCTCAAGCCTGACCAACCCTTGGCGGACGTCGCGCGGTCTCCCCCCGAGGACCGCCCTGGCCTCCGTGCAACAGCCCGGCCCGCTGTTGCACGGAGTTCGGGAAGAATGCTTCGCGCCCCTGTTGAAAGCCGTCCGGCAATATTCGTATCCGGCGTCTGATCGAGGCAATCCATGACGATCGCCATCCCCGTCAGCGAGAAGGCGACGCGGCCGCCGGAGCCGGATCTCGTCGCCACATGGGTGTTCGCCGGCGGCATGTCCGCCCTGGGCGCGGCCGCGATTGCGTTCCAGACCCACCTGCCGGGCCTCCAGCCGGCGCCAGCCGGCGCAACGGCAGCGGGTCCTGTTCTGGCCGGCGCCGTCCTGCTGGCGGCCGGCGGAATCCTGGCCGCCCGCCGGCTGCGCGGCATCGGCGGATGGATACTGCTGACCTTCTGGCTCGCTTGGCTGCTCCTGGCGCACCTGCCCCGCATTCTTGACGCGCCCGCCAACATCACCGCCTGGGTAGCGGCGTCCCAGGTCGTGACGTTCGGCCTGACCTCGCTCTGCTGGGCGATCGGCGCCCAAAGGTGGCGCAACCTGTCCGTCGGACTGATGCTTCTCCTATTCGGCGCCGTTCACCTCACCTATCCGGCGGCGATCGCCGGCCTCCTTCCCGAGACCTTCCCATTGCGGGACGTCTGGCCGTGGATCACCGGGCCGGTCCAGATTCTCGCGGGGCTCGCCATCGCCGTCCGGGTCATGCCCGGCCTGGCGGCGGCAGTCGTCTCGACGATGTTCATGGCCTGGGTCGCGGTCCTTCACACCCCCCGCCTGATGCAGGCGCCGTCCGACCCGTTTGAGTGGACCTTCGCATTGACCGCCCTGGTCCTGGCGGCCGCGGTCTGGCTGGCGGGCGGCGATGGGCCTTCGGCCGATGACCATCTGATGGTTCCGGATCAGCCCGATGGGCCGATTGACGGTTCGGCCCCGGCGGGTGACCAGGATGCTCCGCGGGCCCCCGGGCGTCCTCGCGGGCGCAGGGTCCGGCCGCGGCCCTAGGCGGCGGAACGTCTGGCCGGATTGTTTGCGTCCGGTGTCTGCGCCACGGTGCGCGAAGCGGCGAGCGTGAGGCCGGGAGGGGACAGGACCGGCGCCGGATCGGCATGGAAGCCTCCGGCGGCGCCGGTCCAGCCGCCGGTTCCGGGCCTTGAGAAGGCGCGGTATTCCGACGGCGTCACCCCATACTGCGCGCGGAACGCGCTGGTGAAATGACTGTGGCTGGAGAAGCCCAGATCCAGAGCGACGGACGTGATGTCGTTCGTTGCGGGCAGGAGCGTGAGCGCCCCGGCGAGGCGCAGCTTGAGGTGATATCTGTACAGCGGCATTCCCTCGGCCTTGTGGAACAGGCTCGTGAGATAGGCCGGACTTACGCCCAGTTGAGCGGCGAGTTTTCCGAGCGTGACGGGCTGCGGGTCCAGCGCCATCAGTTCCTTGGCCGCCCGGATGAGGCGCAAGGGTCTTCCGCCGAGCGGGAGCGATACAAATGGTTTCTCGTCGCCCAGGGCCGCGATGAGTCCGAGCAGAGATTCTTCGAGCCAGGCCGTCTCGCCGGCCCGCCGGGCGGCGAGGCCGGTGACCCACCTTGCGGCCAGTTGCACCCCGGGGGGCGCCGGGCGGCAGTAGCATCTCTCTGACCAGGGGTCGGGATCAGTTCTCAGAACCTCGTCCAGCGTCACTTCGTCCGGCGTCAGAATCAGGCAGGACATGTCGCCGACGGCCGGGTGCCGGTCCTGGGTGACGCTGTCGACGGGCACGATCGCGACCTGGTTCAGGTCGACCAGCAGGTCCCTCTTGTCGTCGACAAGAAGATGGACGCCCTCGAGAGGAAAGGCGAATTGCTTGCGCGGCGTATGCGACGGTTCGGTCGCGGTCTGGCCCAGCGCCGTCGCGGCCAGCACGGCCGCTTCAATGTTCGGCAGGTCTGCGATCACCGTCCTGGTGATGCGCGGGGGCTGAAGCGGGGACATGGGACGCTATCCGGACGTCTGGCGCGAGGGGACCCCACAATCAGCCGCCAGCCTAGGGCCGGAGGGTGATTGCGCTGTCAAAAGCTTGCGCTTTCGATGCCGCTCGCCAGGAATTGGGAAACATCGCGGGATAGGGGACTTCCTCGTTTGAGCGGTCTTGCTCATGCACTCCCGGGCCGGGTTCTGAGTCTCGGGCGCTGGATTCCGATCATCGGGAGCCCGCCGCCGGGGCAGGTGGTGATGCCCCATCGAGCATGAGCCAGGGGGTCGGGCCGGTTTCTTGCGGCGGTTGCGGGCAGGGCCCGCGCAACGCCTCTTCGCCGCTGCGTGATAGTCCGCCGAATGGGCGGCCTGGGCGCCGCCGTCCGAATGGCGCCACACGACCGCGTTTTCGGGCCGTTCGGGCACGGACCGAAGGAGGGCGGCCGCCTCCCGCATTGCGCCGCCCTCATCGGCCATCGCCAGATAGAGCCTGCTATCCGAGGGGGGCGGCGGCGGCCCCGGGGCGCGGCCGAAATCCGGCGTCCCCAGGGCGTGGCGCCGCTGTCAGCGCGGAGTCAATTTCAGGAGGCGGCCAGCCTCCGCATCGGCCCCGTCTTCCAGCAACCATATGGCGCCGTCCGGACCCTCTTCGATCTCGCGCAGGCGGTTGCCGAAGTGGAAGCGTTCCACTTCGCAGATGTCCCGGAAAACCAGCGGGCACTCGAACGAGACGCGGACCAGGGCCTGGGAAGTCAGGCCCGTCATCAGGGCCGAGCCCCGCCACTCCGGAAACATGGACCCCGAGTAGATAATCAGGCTCGAGGGCGAAAAGACCGGGTTCCAGAAGGTTTCCGGGCCGCGGAGGTCGGGCCGGGTGTCATGGCCCGGGATGCCGGGCCCCCGGTAGTGGTCCCCGTAGGAGACCAGGGGCCAGCCGTAGTTCAGGCCCATCTCGATCTTCTGGAACTCGTCCCCGCCATTCGGTCCCATCTCGGCTTCCCACAGGGCGCCCTGGGCGTCGAAGGCGAGTCCGACGGGGTTCCTGTGGCCGTAGGACCAGATCTCCGCCGCCGCGCCGCCCTGGTCGAACATCGGATTGCCCGGCGCCGGCTTGCCTTCAAGCGTAAGGCGCAGCACGGCGCCGAGGTTGTTGCGGGTGTCCTGGGCCGTGTCCGGCATCCATCTGTCGCCGGAGCCGAAGTACAGGTGCTGGCCGTCCGGCGACATGATCATCCGGTAGGAATAGTGGTTGCGCTCCGCCACCTTCGGCGTCTGCCGCCACAGGACCTCGAATTCGTCCAGCCGCATGGCGTCCAGGTTCAGCCGGCCGCGCCCCATGGCGGCGCCGCGGACCCCGCCCTCTCCAGCCTCGGCCCAGGTCAGGTAGACGAGGCCGTTGGCGGCGAAGTCGGGATGCAGCGCCACGTCGCCGAGACCGCCGTGGCCGCCGTAGTCCACGTCGGGCACACCCGCGACGGGCTCTGAGACCTGGCCGTCCCGGGTCACCAGGTGCAGGCCGCCGCGCTTCTCCGTGATCAGCATCCGCCCGTCGGGGAGGAAGGCCATGGCCCAGGGTTCCTGAAAGTCGGCCACCAGCTGGACCTGGAACGGCGGGCTGAGGTCGATAGCCTGCCCCGGCGGTTCGGCGGCGGCCCCGAAGGCGAAGGCGGCCGCAGAGACGGTCAGGAGCATGGTTTGCTGGAGCCGGTGCATGTCGTTCTCCCGTTCGGCGGAGGCGCGCCCGCCGGTTGGTGGAGCCCCGCCCGCCCCGCGCCGGACGGACTACGTTCGCTGCGGGCCCGGGCGCCGGGTCCCGGCCCGATCAACCTTGCGGCCGTCACGCCCTTCGATCAACTGCGTTGATCACGACAAGCGCCGTCAGGACGACCCAGAGGTAGGAGGCCGCAAAGACCAGGCGGTTAGCCCAGCCCACGAAGCTGGTCACCCCGTCCGGGAGTTCGCTCAAGGGGGCCGATTGCCCGGACATGTCCACGCCGGCGCTCTGCAGGGATGAGATGAACAATGCGAACGCGCCCGACATCAGGACCAACGCCACCCATGGCAGGTGCGCGGACCACAGGGGCGGCGCGCCGATGTCGGCGCGGCGGGCCAGCGCCATGTTGACGATCACGGCGGCGATGCAAAGCGAGGGGATTCCGATCATGGCCGCGGGGCCATGCAGGCTGTGGTTGATGTCGAACAGGCCGCCCATGGCCTGGCCGATGGCGGCGAGGAGCAGAAAGGCCAGCCCGATCTTCCCGAGCGTCGTCGCCCGGAGCGGCGACAGGGCGGTCGCGAGCGCGATGTATGACGCCGCCCATGCGACGAAAACGATCGCCAGCAGCCAGGGAAGGCGGCCGTTGGCGTATTCGCTGACCATGCGCCATGACGGCGAGAACTCGGCGCTGAACCCATGCAGCAGGATCAAGGCCCCGCAGGATAGCCCCGCGGCCGCCACCGCGGCGATCGCGGCACGCGCATGCCGCTCCCCGAAACCCGGTTGATTCATCATGGCCACGATTCTGTTCTCCCGGCGGGTTGCTGATGCTGAAGAATTTCGCTGTAGAAAGCTATATTGAAATCGTCAAGCCGGCGAGTGCGAAGACGGCGATCCCAGGGCCGGCGGGGCTCGGAGACCGCCCGTTCCGTCCCATGCTCGTGCACAACCAGGTCGAAGGCGTCCGTGCGGCGGGGAACTGCGATGACTTCATTCCGCCCTGTCTGCGCGGAGGAGCCCGGGCTCGACGGTCGGGCGGCTTATGCGAGGATGCCCCTGGAAGCGAGATCGGCGTCGAACACATAACCGCCGAGGCGCAGCGTGCGTATTGTCGTCTTCGGGAAGCCTGCGGCGTCAAGTTTTCTGCGAAGCCTGACGATGGAAGTGCGAAAGTGATTAAGCGACGCGCTCCCATTCAGGTACCGCTGGGCCGCCTCGGGCGTCAGCGGCTGGCCAGGGTGATCCAGAAACGCGGACAGCAGCTCCTGTTCGTGAGTTGTAAGCACAACCGGTTTTCCCTTTGGACCCATGAGCTGACGCGTGCGCAAATTCCACGTCCAGCGCGAGCCTGGGGCGGGTCTTTCCGCGCCTCCCATTTCATTCCGCCAGAGGCGCTGGCGCCGAACCAGGGCGCGGGCGCGGGCCAGGATCTCCCGTTCATTCACAGGTTGGGACAGGTAGTCGTCCGCTCCGGCCTCCAGGGCGATCACCCGGTCCAGAACGTCAGATCCCCTGTCGATCACGATCACCGGACACGCGATGTGGGAGGCCAGAAACTGGCAAAAGGCGATCGAACCGCCGCCGTCGAGTCGCCCCTCCAGAACAATCAGGTCGAACTGGTTAAGCTCAAGGGCGGCGCGAGCCTCAAGGGTTCCAGTAACCGTATGACAAGCAAAGCCGCCGGATATTAGAATATTGCCTAGTTCGTCGCCTGTTGAATCGCTGTTCCTGACAACAAGAACCAAGATGTCTGGATGTGTCACGAAAATGCCGGCGTCCTTCCGTAATCCGCCAAATCGATCCTGAGCGCTGTTCTCAAATGTTCTTGTCTGCGTCTGGTCGTAAAGCATCGGCGGCGCCCCGTGGAAACATTACTTAGCTGAATCTATCCAGCCCAGATAAGTCACTTGACAATTACGGGCTCATGACAACGGATGCTATCAAGAAAATCACATTGCTGCGTCGCCATCGCCGGCCTTGAGGAACGCTGCGGGATCTCCGCACCCGTCCCGTAGAGTGATCGGGCCGTAACGGATGGCCTCGAGGAGGTTGGCGAGGTCCGGTCCGGCGAAACAGGCCGCCCGGAAGACGGGTGTCTTCAGAGCCATGTCGCGTGAGGGGGCTGACCTCGTACGCATGCATCCGTGGCCGGAGGCGGACGCCGCCCCCGCGACAGGGCTGTTCCGACAGGCCCTGTCAAAGGCTGAGATCAACCCCACCCTCCACTATCCGTTGCTCGAGGCGCGGCGCATCGCCCCGGCGCCACAGGGGAGCGCGATGGATCACCCTGTAGCGCAGAGGCCCGCCGTCGGGGCTTTCCGAGCGGTCGACCGGCCGGGGTATGCAGACGAACTCCACCTCGATGAAATCCGATGTGGCGGTGACGACCGAATAGCCGTGCCCGTCCATGTCGAGAAAGGCGAGGTGAGGGGACAGATCAGGGTTGGAGACCGACCGCGCCGCCTCGATATCGCCGGAGCGCGCATACTCCAGCGCGCGCGCGACCCCGTGGCGCATGGTCAGATTGATGGCCGGCGCCGGCGCGCCGCCCTCGACATCGGCCAGGTAGAGCGGCCGAAGCGGATGATCCTTCGGCAGGGCGTATTCAACCGCCTCGACGAGACCTGGCGCGGACAGCGAACCGGTGATGAACGCCACGCCGATCGGCTCGAACGGCTGCGGGGGCAGGGCCTTGGCGGCATACCCTGCCCAGAAGCTGTGCCGGTCTCCGGAAACCGTGACGAACCCCGTGGTCCCGGCATCCCGGATCGCGTCGTAGATATAGGCCCGTTCGGTGTAGGCGCCGCTGAAATCCCCGCCGCCAAAACCGGCGAACCCCTCGCCTGGCCAAGGGGTTGTCATGCCATCGGGGAGGTTCTGCGGATCCACCCGCCAGTCGAGGGTTCCGCCGGACGAGCCCCAGATTTTCCAGGTCGCCGAGGATTCGGTCAGCTGGCGCTTCAGCCATTCCCGCTGCCGGCGGCCGAACAGGCTGAAGGGAGGTCCGTGCTTCCTGAAATTGGGGACGCTCCTGTCGCCGACCCTGATCTCGTCCGGCGGCCGGCCGCCGTCGAAGGCGCGGCCGGCGTCGATGATCTTCATCATTTCCTCGGGGACGAAATCGGGGAACTCCGGCGCGAGAAGCGGCGCGGCCTCGGGCCGTCCCGTCTGCTCCTCCATCCGATAGCTGTGCTGGTCGGTGATGGTGATCTCGACGTTGCGGCCATAGCGCAGCGCCCGATAAACGGTCAGGCTGCGAATGGATGCGAGGTTGTTCGCCTCGACCCCGAGGCCTTCATCGTCGAACTCCTCGATGGGCGCCGTGGCCACCGCCGGCGCGTCGAACCGGTCGAAGTCCAGGCCCCGGGGCTGGGTCACCCTGGCCGGCTGGTATTCAAACCAGGCCTGGTTGGCCGCGACGCGAACAGGCTGGGCCGGTTCCGCCTCTTCCCCAAATTTGACGAAGCTTTGCCAGCCCCTCCAGGAGAATTCGTGATTGTCCCAGATCGGCACGAAGGGAAACCGGGCCCGGGCGTCCTGGAGATCGGGATCGCGAAGATGGGCGCGATAGAGGAAGCGGTAGCCCTCGAGGGTCGTGGGGACATGAAAGTCGCGGACCCGCCGCGCGTCGGGCAGCCGTCCGATGTCGTAGATCCTGCGGCCGTAACGGGTCGCGACCTCGTCCGGATACTGGACGACCTCGTAGATGAAGTCGCCGAGGTGCAGCACGAAATCCAGCCGGTGGGCGGGTTCGGCCTTTTTGTCCTCCCAGATCATGCGCCGGTAGGCGTTGAGCTTGCCCTCGTTGACGGTCTGGCACGAGACGAAGGCGAACCGGACCGGGCGGGGATCATCCTCGCCGGGGGCGGTGATCGTCCGACCGACCCGGCTGCCGGCCCCATCCGCGTCCGTGAACCGATACCAGTAGATGCGACCCGGTTTCAGGCCTCCGACCAGAACGCGACAGGTCCAGTCGAGGTCCGCGCTGACCGGGGTCTCGCGCGCCGCCACGACCTGGGCGAATCCCTCATCCTCGGCGACCTCGACCGTGAGCGTGTTCGGGCCGGCGCCCTCCGGCCAGGGCCTGCGGGTCCACAGGATGACGCTGTCCGATGTCGGGTCCCCCGACGCGACGCCTTCCGGATAGAGTTCCCTCTGCTCGCGCCAGCCAGTCCGGCTGGGGGCGGGATGGGGCATGGCCCAAAGCGGCGACGCGCCCATGGCCGCGGCGGCGGACAAGAGGCTGCGGCGGTTCAGCGTTTTCATCTGTCTGGCCCTCCAGGGCGGGATTGTCGTCCTGATCTTGTCGGCCGGCGGGCGGGGGAGCGTGTTCGAACGTCCGGATATCGCCCTTTGGGATGCTCGTCCGAAGCGCTGGCCATCGGGTCAGATCGCCCCATCGCGCCGAGCTTCACCCGGACCCATTCCGGATTGACCGCGCCGGGTGTCGGGGGCAAGTCGGCGCGCCTCAAGTCGGACAGCAGCAGGATGGGGTGCTCCGTCTCTATCTGCATTTGGAAGAGCGCCATGATCGGCTCCCGGGGAAGGGCGCGAGCTTAGGGGCGGAGGTCAGGGACGCTGTCGGATTCTTTCGATTCCGACTTCGGACCCGGGGATTGCAAACCGGCCGGGCCGGACCGATTCACGGGCTCGCAAGCGGCGCCGGATCTCGAGAGAATTCCTGGGGGCGGGAGTTTTCAGCAAGCCCGGGGCTGCGCGCGGAACCGCCATGCCGGAAGCCGATGTCCTGTGAGCGCACCGGAGGTTCTCCCCCGGAGGCGCTGTCAGTTGGACCGGCAGCATACGTTCGCCGCCGGCGGGCGCCCTCGCAAGGCGAAGAGGCGGTGGCGGCGTCTTCTTCCAACCGGCCGCCGAAAGGCGGTCAGTCGAGGTGAGGGAACCATGCGTAACTGGGAGAGGACCTTGATCGCCCCAGGTCGCCCGTCTCTTGCTGACGGCCGCGGCGGGGGCGCCATCGTGAGCGTCTGGAATGACCGGGTCTTGTCCGGCTCGCATGAAAGCGTTCTGGGCGATTGCGCCTCGACCGCCGGTGGCTCTGGCGACGGGTTCTGACCGGAATGGCGGCGTCTCCCTATCTCCAGTGGCTTTCCCGCAGCCTGCCGCCGCAAAGCTTTCGGCCCGCCCGCCCGCCGGCCGTCGGGGACGCGGTGCTGGGCTACGCCACCGGCTATGACATCGCCGAGATCTCGCCCTTCGTCCGCTCCTTGCGTGCGGTCTACTCCGGACAGGTCATCCTCGTGGTCGATCACAAACCGGCCCTGCTGGCGTGGCTGTCGTCCCACGGTGTTGAAGCGGTGATCGCGGCCGACCGCCTCATGCACTGGGCACCTCATCCGGTGGTGGCCCGTTTCGCCGTCTATGCGCAGATACTCCAGGAGCGACCCGGGATCCGCAATGTCGTGACGACCGACGTCCGCGACGTCGTCTTCCAGGGCGATCCCTTCGTCGGCCCGCCAGGCGAGCTGGAATTCTATGTCGAGGCGGAACAGTGGCGCCTGGCCGATCATGCCTTCAATCTGAAGCACCTGAGGGCTCTGGTCGGCGAGGGGCTGGCGGGCGCCCTTGGCCGGCGCGCCTGTGTCTGCGTCGGAGTCGTGGCGGGATCGTCCGCCGCAGTGGCCCGCTTGTGCCGGGCCATTCTCCTTCTGTGCGCCATTCCCAGGTCCCGCGTCGGTGGCGCGTTCGGCGCCGATCAGGCCGCATGCAACGTCATCGCGCATCTCAATCTCATCGGCGGCGAGATTCTACCCAACTACGGGCGGGTCGCGACGATCGGCCTGACTGCGCCCGAACGTCTTGGGTTCGAGGATGGAGTGATCCTCAATCCTGACGCCAGCGTCAGCCCGATCGTCCATCAGTACGATCGCATCCCGCCCCTGGCCGCCCATGTGCGGGACCGCTGGGGCACGCCGGCCGCCGCCGGCCGCCGTGGCTGGGCCGGGCCGGTGCGGCGACGGGTGACGGCGCTCGGCGGCTCGCTTCTGCGCCGCTGGCCAGAATTGCGCTGATTGCGGGGAGGCCGTCCCTCGTCGTCCTCGTTCAGGCGAGCGATCGGGACGGCCGCCGCGATCAGTGCAGAGCCTCGCCTCCGGCCGGATCGATCTGGCGAAGCTGCCCGGCCACATCCTGAACGGCCTCCGCCACGGGGGCTCCCTGGTCCAGCGGCGGGGCCGCGCGCGCCGGCGCCGCCTCGAACGCATCGACGCCGAAGTCACAATGACCAGCATCATGGCCATCGCGCAGCGCCCGCCCATCGCCGTCGCCGCGAAGAAC
Organism: Pseudomonadota bacterium; assembly: GCA_023433655.1. GTDB lineage: Bacteria > Pseudomonadota > Alphaproteobacteria > Caulobacterales > Caulobacteraceae > Brevundimonas. Next base: position 17,985 of record JAEYUE010000040.1, read on the forward strand.
AGTGAGGTGGACCATGCGACTGAACTCACCGGGCGCGATGGGCGCCGTCCATGGCGTTCGCCGGCTGAGGGCCGCCCCCCGGAGCGGCGGCTCGACGCAGGCCCGGGCCCGGCGCGGTAAGGTGAAATTGCATGAGCGGCGTCATGTAAGGGAAGGCTCCGCGCCGCGCCGTCTCGACCTGTCAGGCGCTTCGCGGGGGCTCCATCCGCGGACCCGCCCCCGGCCAGGCGGTGGAGCGAGGGACCTTCCGGGGGCCCTCCCTTTCCGGCCGGGCGTGCGGTTCTCCATGGCCGCGCCGGCCCGGTCCAGGGCGGGGGGCGGCCAGCGGCGAGCCCCTCCGGGTGTGCTGGACCGGGTGTTCTAGGCTGCGGTCGAGCCTGATCTGGAAGGGGCGATGCCGGACGCCACGGTCATTCGCGCCCGGGAGGCTGGCGCGCCAGGAGGCGGCAGGACACCGCCCCGGCCGCCTCCGGTATTGCACCGGCGCGGCCACTGCCGATCCGGGCGCCTCCGCCGCGGCGATGGCCGGCGTCATGTCGTCAAGCGCGAACCCGGGCGGGGCAAGGCGCGAGACGAAGGTCGCGACAGCTTCGCCGGCGGCGACGTCCGGCCCGCCCTGAGTCCAAGGCAGTGCGCCGGCGTCGGGCGTCATCCGGTTCAGGGGCCCGGCCGCGGCCAGCCAGTTGAATTGCCCGGTCGCGGAGAACGGGGCGTCCGCGGAGATCGCGCCTCGTTCGGCGAGGACGGCGAAGGCGTCGGCAAGGCTCCCGATGTTGCGCTCCCATAGGGCGGCAGGCTCGCCAATTGGAGTTCGGCCTCCATCCCCTGGAGGGGGCGGACGCCGGCCCGTGTCTGACGATTGACACACAAATGCCCGGTTCGAGTGAAGCGAAAAATCATGACAGCCCCCCGAGTCGCCTTGACCGATTGTGCGCTGCCGCCCTCGCCGGGTGGTTGAGCCGTCGGATAGGCCGGCGAGAGATTTACCGTGGGAGCCGCCGTCTTGGCCGTCAGAACCTCATATTCCACTCGCCTGCACACCTCCGCCGCGGCAGGGATCCTGATTTTCGCCGCCTGCCTGGGCGGCGGCGCCAGCGCCAGCGCACAGACCGCGCCGTCCGGCTCACAGGACCCGGAAGCGTCCGTCGAGATCGAAGAAGTTATTGTCACAGGGTCACGGATTCGCCGCGATCCCGCCACCGCGCCGACGCCGCTTATTCAAGTGCAGCGCGAAGAACTCCTGGCGACCGGCTTGAGCTCCGTGATCGACTACCTGGCGACCATCCCCGCCCTGCAGAATTCTCTGGTGCCTTCAGACACCACGGGCGTGTTGAACGCCGGAGGCCTCGCCCTCCCCAACCTGCGCAACCTCGGCACAGGCAGGACGCTGACCCTCGTCGACGGACGGCGTCATGTCGCTTCGCCCGCGGGCACCCTCTCCGTCGACATCGACACCATACCGCGCCTGCTGATCGAGAACATCGAAATCGTGACCGGCGGGGCGTCGTCGGTCTACGGCGCGGACGCCGTATCGGGTGTCCTGAACTTCGTCCTTCGGAAGGATTTCGAGGGCCTTGAAGTCGATGCGACCTATTTCCAGCTCAACCAGGACGGGGAGGCGGCGCAACGGCTATCAGCCCTCGCGGGCGCAAACCTCCTGGACCGCCGCCTCAATGTCTATGTCTTCGGGGAATACGAGAATCAGGCCGAAGTCAGGGCCGCCGATGTCGACTGGCTTCGCGCCGGCTGGGGCCTGGTCGGGAGGGACGCGGACACCGCATCAGCGCCGTACGACGGCATTCTTGACGCCGAGTTGTACCGTGACCGCCGGACGCTCCAGATCCTGCAATGGGGCCAGGTGACGCTCGCCAACAGCTACCAGCCCAGCGCGCTTTCCAACCCCAATGTCGTGCCGCTCGGCAATTGCACCGGAACGAGCATCACCGCGAGCCAGTGCTTCGGCGTCGCGCCGGGCAGCACCTATGTATTCGAGGGCGCGACCGCGCGCCCGGCAGATTTCGGCGACTGGGTCGCCCGGACGGGCGCCAATCGCACCGTGAACGTGGGGGGCGACGGCGAGAACCCCAACACCATCTTCAACATCACCTCATTCTTTCCCGAGTCGAAGGCGGCCCGATTCCAGGCCGGGGCCAACTTCGCGATCACGCCGAACATCAACCTGTATGCCGAGGCGAAATATGTCGATGAGACCACCCGGTTCGGGACCGGTCTCTCGTTTGCGGACGTCTATATCAGCAACGCGGTCTCCGGAAACGACTCGCTGCAGATTCTGAGCCCGAGAACCTCGGGGCCGACCGCCTTTCTCGCCCGGCTGGACAACGCGTTCCTGCCGGCCAATCTGCGCGCCGCGATCGAGAACAACCGCGCCACCCAATACGGGCCAGCCACCGCCGGCGCTCCGGGGGCCCCCACCGGGACAGCCGCCGCTCCCTTCGCCCGCTATACCGCCTGGACGGTCCCGCGGCGGCAGATCAATGAACGCCAGCTTGAACGCTACGTCATCGGCTTGAACGGCAACGCCGACGGACTGGGATTCCTCCGGAACGTCGACTGGGATCTGGGCTATACTTTCGGGCGCGCGGACAACCGCAACAATGAAGCCGGGTATGACGGGGAACGTTTCGCCTACGCCCTGGACTCGGTGATCGATACGGCCGGCGTTCTGGGCGCGCCAGGCGCTCCGGTGTGCCGGGTCAGGCTGCTGACGGCGAACGGCGGGACCGTGACGAACCGCAATGTCGGCAACGGCCCGGCTCAACTGACCGCCAATGACCCCCAGGTCAGGGATTGCAAGCCGATGAACATCTTCGGCCAGGGGAACCAGTCCGCGGAATCGCTCGCCTACGTCGCTGCCGACATCAACGTCATACAATACAACGAGCAGCACAACGCCGTCGGCAGCGTGTCCGGTCAGCTTTGGGATCTGTGGGGAGCGGGCAATATCGGCGTGGCCGTGGGCGCCGAGTACCGGCGGGAGGAGACAGCCGCCCAGGGACGCGACGCGGACACGAGGGGCCGATGGCTGCTTCTCAACACCGGCCCCGACATGCCGCGTGTCAGCTACGAGACGAAGGAAGCGTTCGCTGAGCTGTCAGTCCCGTTGTTCCGGGACTCCTGGCTTGGCGACTTTGCCGAGCTGAGCGGAAGCTACCGATACTCTGACTATTCCACCTTCGGGGGCACCGAAGTGTACGGGGTCAACCTGGTCTACCGCCCGATCGCCGACATCGCCTTCAAGACAAGCTTCAACACCTCGATTCGCGTTCCGAGCCTTGGGGAAACCAATCAGCCCGCGACACAGACATTCCTGGCCTTTACGGACCCCTGCTCCGCCATCAATATCCAGAACCTGCCCGATCGCGACGCCGCGAACAATCGGATCGCGAACTGCGCGGCCCTGGCGTCGCAGCTCGGGCTGACGTTCAACTTCTCCGACCCGCTTGCGGCTAACGCCTACCGCCCTGTCTATGTCAGCAGCGTGCCAGGCAGGAATGCGGGCAACCCGTTGCTTAAACCGGAGGAATCCAACTCCTTCACATTCTCGACCGTGATACAGCCGCGATTCATCCCGAACTTTTCACTTGTCCTGGATTATTACGAGATCCAGATCGACGATGTGATCGCGGCTGTTTCTGCGCAGATCGCAGCGAATAACTGTGTAAGCGGGCCGACGTTGAATCTGCCGGCCTGCAGCACCCTCACCCGCTCGCCGGCCGATGATCCCAACACGCCGAGCGACGACCGGTTTATGCTGATCGATTTCCTGCAAACCTCGATCAACTACGCCAAACGAAACGTCAGAGGTCTCGATTTCAGCACCCGGTACAGCATCGATACCGAAGAGGTGTTTGGAAAGGGCTGGGGCACGCTGACTCACCGGCTGGACGGAAGCTGGCTCATAGAGCAGAAGAATTTCAATAACATTGATAACCCGGGAGACTTCACCGAACTTTCCAGCACCATTTCCTTTCCGCGGGTGCGTTTGACTTCCAACCTGACCTGGAAGCCGACGGAGCGTCTTGCGATCACATGGACGGCCGATTTTCAGACCGCCCAGGACATTGTAACGATACGAAACTTTGTCCAGAACGCCGACCAGCGGGATGTCGACTTCTTGAGCACGGGCAACTTCGTCCGGAATGATTTTTCCGCGCGCTACGAGCTTCGCGATGACCTCACCCTCCGGGCGGGCGTGACGAATGCGTTCGATGCCGAACAGGCCCGTCATATGGGCGGCGCGATTTCGGACAATTTCGATGTCTACGGGCGACGCTTCAATGTCGGCCTGAACTACCGCTACTGATCCGGCGGTCCGGGCGATGCATGGGAAGAAGGCGGCTCCGAGGAGCCGCCTTCTTTTCGTCTTCGATGATTTCTCGCCTGCAGCCCGCCGGGCGAACCCGCGCGCGCCTCGGCCCGCCCGGCCGGCCTTCAGCCACGGCGCCGCCGGGAGCGCCATCCTGGTCTCGCCGGGTCGCCGGCGCCGCGCGTGGGAGGTGGGACCATCGGTTTGGTTCGCGCGCGCTTTTGGTCCGCGCGCTCTTAATGACGTTCCGCCGCCGGCCCCGCCCCAATGACGGCGATCAGGCGCGAGCGCGATCTGAATCTCGCGAAGCCGCACGGCAAGCCGGCCTGGCCGGCCTCCCTGGCCCGGGAAGCCGGCTCCGGGCGGCGGCGGCATGTCCTCCGGTCATCGCACCCTGATCATGACGTGGACAGCAAGCCGGGAGGGGCCGGATCGCCCGTCCGCGGGGGCGGCGACGGCCCGGGTTCCCCGCGATGGGGTCTCGCGAGAGCAGGTTGGCGGCTGGCCGGACCACCTGCACGACGTCAGAGTATCGCTGCGGCATGACATCAGCCTTCATGCGACCATCCTGTCGCTGTCCTGGCGCGAGGATGACGACACGGAGCGCCGAAAGCGTGCCGCCATGGAGATCGCCGCCGTCTCGTCCCTGGAACGCCAGGGCGCGGATGGGCAGGGAGCGGCCTGGCTCGCCCCCAGCGACCTGGTTCGTACCCGCCGTGCGACCCCGGGCGCCGGGCGGCCTCAGGCCCTATTTCGCGATCGGCGGCCCCGGCTGGATGTCGAAATGAAGCACGTCCCGGCGCGTCCCGACGCTCTCGTAGAGCGCGATCGCTGGCTCATCGCCATAATCAGCCTGGACGAAGACGGCCCAGGCGCCGCTTGCAGCGGCGATCTCCCGCAGCTCGCCGATCAGTGCGGTTGAAAGACCGCGACGCCTGTAGGGGGCGGCCACGGCGAGATCGTAGATATAGAGTTCGCTGCGGGCTTGCTCCAGCTTTTCGAGTTCGTAGGCCACGAGCCCGGCCAGCACCTCGCCTTGGGCTTCAGCCACGAGGACTATGATGTGGTCCCTGGATAGCAAGGACTTCAGATAGGCGTCGTCCGCCGCCGCCGTTGACGTCTGTGGCCCGGCGAACGCCTGGGCGAACAGGGCGTTCAGCGCCCGCAGCAGTTCGACATCGGGCGGAGCGAGGCGCCGGACTTGAGTCTGCTTCATGTCGCGCTCCATCGGTCGCGCCCCGGTCAATTCCCTCACCCGGCTCCCTCCAGGGATTCGAAAGCCTCGGGTCTGACGAGCGCCTCCACAAGCGTCCTCGAGAGCCATTTCTGATACTGTTCGGGCGTCCAACCGCCGTCCTGAACCAGGATCCGATAGACATCCCTGCTGGTGTACATCCACATGATGCGCCGCGCTTCGGCCAGACTGAGTCCCTCCCGCGCTTTCGACTGCGAGAACAGAAGCTTGACGCGGTCGGCCTGCATATCGAACCGGAGTGTCTCGAACCTGGCCTCAATGTCCCTCAGCGCGGGGGAAAAGGCGGCAGCGCCGCGCATCCAGGCCAGCTCCGCAAGCTCGCTTTCGTAGATGGCTCTCGAAATGTGCGCCGTCAGCGCCACGAGCCTCGCCGAGTCGGTGACGCCTTCCATCACAGCCTGCGCGGTTCGGAAGCGCTCCCCGAACAGCGCGGTGTGCATGATGGCTTGAAGAATGCCGTCCTTGGATTTGTACTGCGCATACACCGTGGAGGCCGCCACTCCGGCCTTGGCGGCGATCTGCGCGATGGTGACCCGGTCGATCCCGTCGCGGGCGAACAGGGTCTTCGCGGCGTCTCGCACACGCAACCGTGTCGCTTCGGCGGTCTGCCCGCGGCGCTTGGAGTTATAGGCTCTCGGCTGGCTCATCGACACATTCAATATAGCTTACTGCTTTCAATTCGTCACCTGATGCGAGATGCTTCGTTTCATGGAGACGCCGCCTGGCGACCGTGGGGCGTTCACGCGCCCGACGTGCGGTCAAAAATCCGGACGGAGCGAAGAACCCTATGACATTCAAGGCCTATATCGACAACATTCAGGCCAGGACCTGCAAGACCCCCGACGATTTTCGCCAGTTGGTCGAGCAGAAAGGCTTCACCGAAGGCGGCGCGATCAGAAGGGGCGTAAAGGCCGGGAAGATCATCGACTGGTTGAAGGAAGACTTCGACCTTGGGCGAGGTCATGCGATGGCTGTCTATGCGCTGCTCCAGGGGCGTAAAGGTAGTTCGTGATATGCGGCCGGGAGCTTGAGAGCAGTGTCGTGACGATCAACAACCGCATAACCTCCCACCGCTATCTGCCGGCAAACCGCCGCCGGCCTGGTCCGAATGGCGGGCCAGCGAGGCGCCGGCCGCTGCGGCGCATGTCCAGCGCCGCGCCTGGAGGCAGGGGGGTTTTCACGCCCTCCGGAGATCGTTCGAGCAGATAGAACGGCGTGGCCCCGATGGGCCGTTCGGCACGTCGTAGACTTCCCGCAGAAGGCCCGCCGTCATGTCTTCGAACTGTTGCCAGTGAAGGGGCGGCTGAAAGAACTGCGGACCGGGTCCCATGGCGGCCTCCAAGAAAAACGTGCGCGGCGCAGGCGGTCACTTGCGTCAGGGTTAGGCGCGCGGACCGAAGACGAGTGGCCTGAATCGGCCGGTTGAGGCGTAGTATCGTTCAGCTTAACCGTGAACGGGACGGAGACACCCGGCAATCGCATGCATGGGTTGCCCGATCTGGTTTGAAGCAGGAAGTTTCGCCATCGGGGACGGCGGCGATCCGTGCTGGAGGACAAATGCCGAAGATCGTTCTGATCGCGACGGCCTGGGGGCCCGCCTTTGGCGGCGTGAATACCCTCAACCAGGACCTTGCCATGGGCCTGGACGAGGTCCTCGGCGACGGCGAGGTGTACTGCCCGCTGCCCGGCGCTACTGCCGTCGTGGACCCGAGTCCGCGCGGCCGGAGGGCTCAAGCCTGGGTCCGCGAGCCGAGGTGTCGCGAGATGACGGGAACCGCCGCCTCGAGACGGTCGAGCACGGCGGCCACGGGCGTGGCGGCGTGGGCGTAGTCGCCGCCGGCGGCGGCGTCGAGCAGGCTGGCGCGCTCCAGCCTCAGGGGATGGAACAGGCTGGCGGACTGCAGCGAGAAACCGGGGAGCGCTTCCAGCAACTCGGGCGAGGTCGCGATCGGCTTCCACTGGCGCACCGGCATGCGGGTCTGGTGGAAATCGAACCCCGCCACGTCCCGGTTCAGGCCCATCAGGGAGGTCAGGGTGTAGGCGTCCTCCCCGGGTCCATGCTGGTCGAACACGAACCAGGCGTCGGCATTGGGTCGGGGCGGGGGGCTTGTCGTCCATTCCGGAGGGGCCAGCCAGATCTGGTCGATGGTGAACACGCCGCTCCAGCCCCGGCCGTCCGCCCAGCGCCGGACTTCGTCCGCGAGAGCCTCAAGGACAGCGTTCTCAAGCGCATTGCCCCGGGCCACGGCGGCGTCGAAGTCCTCCCAGTTGTTGAGCAGATAGGTGTCTAGGTCAGCGGTGGACATGGGTTTCATCCAAATGTGCGCGCGTGGGCGGCGAAGGATCTGATCAGCAATTCGGCGAAGCCGACGGCCTGGCCGGCGAGGCGGGCGAAGGTCGAGGCGAGTTCGCGCCAGGAAACATGCACGACGTCCGGCACGGTCTCGGCCGGTGGGCGGGGGCTGAGAAAGACCGTCAGGGTCTTCTTCCGGGTTCCGCCGTCCGACAGCGCCTGAACGTGGGCGACTCGCGCGGCGGACTCGACGTAGCGGGACAGCTGGGCCCGGCCCTCGGCCGCGTCGATCTTGACCTCGATGAAGATCAGCAGATCCGCAGCCTCGACCACGATGTCGACCCGGTCCCGGTCGCTGCCGAGCGGCCGCTCCTCGGGCTGGACACGCGCGCCGCCGAGCGCCGGGCCGGAAAGATCCACGCCGGACTTCCGCCGCACCAGGTCCAGCAATCCCGTGAGGCAGAGGCTTCCCTGGCCATGCGATCCCCGGGGGTCGAGGAGCCAGGCCAGCACGGCGGCGTTGGGCAGCTCCCTGCGGCGAAGGCCGGCGACGGACCAGATGTCGATCAGCGATCCGCTTCTTCGCGCCCCGGCGAGCGGCGTCCGCAGGCCCTCGAGCCATCGCAGGACGGCCTCGGGCGAGGGGAGCGCGCGGGGCGGCGGGGCCTCGGGTCCTGGCGCCCGGAGCAGGGGACCGGCCCCTTCGAGCAGGCGGCGGACCCGTTCGGCGAGCGGCGGCGGCTCCGGCGGCTGGAGCGCGCGCCAGCCTTCCAGGAACCTCATGGTCCCTTCGCTCATCGGATCACCGCTCCCGGTCAGGATGCTCAGCGCCCGCCCTCGCGCCCGCCGGCGGCGCGCAGCAGATCGCCGACGCCCCGACCATTGAGGCGGCAGGCGGCGATGACCCGGTCGTAGACGATCACCCGGCCATTGCGGCCCCGGACCGCGCTGCAAGCCAGCACCCGGCCGCCCGCGACCCGGGCCAGTCTGTCCCGGGCCTCCCGGCCGCCGGGCCTGTTCAGTTCCGGCGCGTCGAAGTCCGACAGGCGGACCTCGATCCAGGTGGCCGGGTCGGCGGAGGGACCCACGCAAAGGCTGTCGCCGTCGCCGACGTAGCGGACCAGGCCGGAGAAGGTCTCGCCCTGCCGGGACGGCAGCCGGCCCTCGCAGGGGTCCGCCAGGGCGGCGGCCGGAAAGAGCATCAGGGCGGCGGGCAGCAGAAGCCTTTTCATGGTGTGAGCCTGACGCTCGCGGGCGCGCGCGGCAAGGGCGGCGGAGGGGAAAGGAAGGCCGGGGGGCGGGCGCTCCGTGAGGGAGCGGCAGAGGAGACCGCCATGACCCGCACCGCCAGACCCGCGGCGACCCGAGACACCGTCCCGTGTCCCGCCCCGGCCCCCGCCATGCCCGAATGGGAGCGGCTCGGCGACCGGGCTCTGCTCGCGCGGCTGCTGCGCCACGCCCTGGCGGACCCGGACGCGGCCGCCGGCAGGCTGCTCGCGCGGTTCGGCAGTCTGGCCGGGGCGGTCTCGGCCGATCCCTGCGAACTGGCGCGCGTGGCGCAGACCGGGCCCGGCGCCCTGCTGGACCTGCGGGTCCTGCGCGAGCTCGCCGTGCGGCTGGCACGGACCGAGGCGTCGCGCCAGCCGGTCATCACCTCCTGGAGCGCGCTTCAGGCCTATGCCCGGGCGGCCCTGGCCCATCGTCCGCGCGAGCAGTTCCGGGTGCTCTTCCTCGACAACCGCAACACCCTGATGCTGGACGAGTTCGTCGCCGACGAGTCCGCCTACCGGCCGGACGCGGTCTCCCCCGCGGGCGCCGGCGGGCTGACGCAGCTGATGCCCGGGACCGCCGCGGACCTGGGCGTGGCCGACCAGTTCGACATCGAGCAGAACCTGTCCGGGGGCGCCGACTACCTCGCGAGACAGCTGCTGCGCTTCGGCGACCTGAGGCTGGCGCTGGCGGCCTACAACGCCGGCCCGGGCCGCGTCGCCCGTCTGGGGCGCGTCCCGGATATCGAGGAGACCCGGACCTATGTGGTCAGCGTCGTGGACTGCTATCTGGCGCTGACGGCGGGACGGGGCGCGCGCAGCGCCCGCGACTGCCGGGCCCGGGAGCCGGTCTCGTGATCCCGGCCCCCCACGGCGCGTCGTTCGAGGCGGAGACGGGCGATGGAGATCTGCTGACGCGCAAGGAGGCTTCCGCCTTCCTCATGCAGTTCGGAATCCGCCTGAAGCCGGAGACGCTGGCGCGGATCTGGTCCACCGGCGGCGACGGGCCGCCGTGCCGCCACATCCGGCACAAGCCCTACTATCCGCGTGGCGTGCTGCGCGACTGGGCCCTGTCGCAGGTTGGAGAGCTGAAGCCGGCCGCGCCGGCCGCGGCCCGGGCGCGACGTCATGGGTGAGGTGACGACGGGTCCGGGCGAACTGGAGGATCGCCTCCTGCCGTGGTCGCAGGTGAAGGTTATTTCGGGCCTCAGCCGCACGACCGTGTGGCGGCTGCAGAAGACCGGAGACTTCCCGGCCTCGGTTCAGGTCTCGCGCAATCGCGTGGGGTGGTGGCAGAGCGAAATTCTCGAGTGGCGGCGCAGCCGTTTGCCGCGACGGCTGCCTGAGCCCAAGCCCGTGGCGCAAGAGCTTGCGGAACCCCCGCCGCCTCGTGCCGCCCGGACATCTGGAGCGCCGGTCAAGGCAGCGGTTCAGCCTGCGAGCATGCCGTCGGCGGCGTCGGCGCCTGAACCTGCGCACCGGCGCCGTAAACGAACGGAATGCAATAACCAGACCGCTTTCGACTTCTAGCGGTCGGCCCGTGCCGCATCTGATCAAGTCGTGCAAATGTGGGTTCGGATCACTTCTGCGGGCATGCTAGGCAGTGGAGGGCGCGGGGATGGCGGATGCGCGTACGGACCTGGCGTCTTCGTGACGGATGAGCATCGAGACCGAGTGACGTTCGACCGTACCTATTCAGCCAAGGAAGTCTTCCTGACCGTGCAGGGCGAGGGCGGTCAGGCCGGCCGTCCGGCTGTCTTCCTGCGTTTCGCGGGATGCAATCTGTGGAGCGGGCTGGAGCGGGACCGGGCGGCCGCCGTTTGCACCTTCTGCGACACCGACTTCGTGGGGACCAACGGCGACGGCGGCGGGAAATTCCGGTCGCCCGAAGTCATGGCGGATCATGTCGCAGGGCTTTGGAGGGGCCGGGCCGGGGACCCGAAACTGGTGGTGTGCACCGGCGGCGAGCCTCTGATGCAACTGGACGGGTCCCTGATCGACGCCCTGCATGACCGAGGCTTCGAGATCGCCGTCGAGACGAACGGCACGCTCGCGGCGCCGGACGGGATTGACTGGGTCTGCGTCAGTCCCAAGGCCGATGCGCCGGTGGTGCAGACACGAGGCCAGGAGCTGAAGCTGGTCTTCCCGCAGGAGAAGGCCATGCCTGATCGGTTTGAGGGACTGACGTTCGAGCGGTTCTGGCTTCAGCCGATGGATGGACCGCATCTGGCCGCCAACACGGCCGCGGCCATCGACTACTGCCTGACGCACCCCAAATGGCGGCTCAGCGTGCAGACCCACAAATACATCGGCGTCCGGTAACCCCTCGAGTTTTACCGAGCGGGAAGAATTTCGCCCCGGCGGGCCGCTTTTGGCTCCAGATTTCCCGAACGGGATATTTCACTTGATCCCGAGGCCGAAGGCGGCCATATTTTCCCGAACGGGAATAAAGAAGTGGCGCACGTCGAAATCGGCCGTATCGTCCGGGAGGCCCGCAAGGCCGCCGGACTTCGCCAGGATCAACTCGCGGCGAGCGCCGGCGTCGGCGTGCGCTTCGTCGTGGAACTGGAGCGCGGCAAGCCGACCGCGCAACTGGACAAAATCCTGCGCGTCTTCGAGGCGCTCGGTCTGAAGATGGCGGTGTTGCCCGCCGGGACCGACGGCGGGCCGGGCACGCCCCCATGAACCGCGCCCTCACGGTCTGGTGGGACGGCGTCGAGGTCGGTGTCCTGGCTCTCAACGCGCACGGCGACATGACCTTCCGCTATGCGGACGCCTGGGTCGAGGATCCTGCGGCCCCGCCGATCTCCGTGTTCCTGCCCAAGCAGAGGGAGGCCTTCGGCCGCGCGCAGACGCGCCCCTTCTTCGCGGGGCTGCTTCCGGAGGAGGCGCCCAGGGAGGCGGCGGCGCGGACCCTGGGCGTCTCGCGCCAGAACGACTTCGGCCTGCTCGAGGGTCTGGGCGGCGACGTCGCCGGGGCCTTAACCCTGTGGCCGGCGGGCGAGGCGGTTCCGAAGTCGGATCCGGCCGCGGCGCCTCGGGTGATGGACGAGAAGGCGTTGGCCGAAATCCTCCAGACCTTGCCGCGGCGGCCCCTGCTTGCCGGCGAGAAGGGCGTCCGCCTGTCGCTCGCGGGGGCCCAGCCCAAGCTGCCGGTCGTGGTCGACGGAGGCGAGATCGCGCTTCCGGCGCCCGGCCAGCCGACCACCCACATTATCAAGCCGGCCCCGCGCGAGTATCCGACCTTCCCGGAAAACGAGGCGTTCTGCATGCGGTTGGCGGCGGGCCTGGGGCTGGAGGCCGCCCCGGTCCGCCTGGGCCGGGCGGGGGATCACCCCTATCTGCTGGTGGAGCGCTACGACCGCGCCGGGGACGGCGCCGGCGGGCTGCGGCGGCTGCACCAGGAAGACTTCTGCCAGGCCCTGGGGGTGACGCCGGAGCATAAATACGCCTCCGAGGGCGGGCCGGGGTTCCGAGCGAGCTTCGACCTGCTGAGGCGCGCGACCCGGGTCCCCGCCCGGGCGGTGCTGGCGTTGCTGGACGCTGCCTTGTTCAATCTCATCATCGGCAACGCCGACGCGCACGGGAAGAACTTCAGCCTGTTGTACGCGCCCGACGGCCTGCGGCTGGCGCCGCTGTATGATCTGTTGTGCACCGCCTTCTACCCCGAAGTTCACGTCAACATGGCGATGCGGATGGGCGGGGTCAGCCGGCTCGAGGACTTCGACGACCGAACCCTGCCGGCTTTCGCGGAGCAGACGCAGACGGCTGCGCCCTATGTGCGACGCCGCGCCCGCGACCTGGCGCGACGGGTCGGAGAAGCGTCGACCCGTGTCGTCATGCGCCTGTCGGAAGAGGGCGCCGCGTCCGGCGCGATCGGGTCGGTCGCGGACCTTGTCCGGAAGAGAGCCGAGACCGTCGCGGCGCTGGGATAGGCGTTCGGCGGACGCGGGGAGGCAGATACTCCCGGAGAACGCCAAACCAACGATCTATCCTTGGCAGACCGGATTGACGGCCTCTTTGGGTCCGGTCACGCCCGCGTGGGGCGCAGACGGAGGGCCAGGCGAGGGCCGGATCAGTCGCGGTCGAAGAAGGCCGCGAGGTGGTCCAGGGAGCGGTCGCGAGCGGGAACGCCAGGCAGGGTGTGGATGAACTCGTCGATCGGATTGCCGGGGCGGGAGTAACCCATGTGCGTCGCCGCCGTGAAAGCTTCGGTCAGGTGCGGACGCTCCGTTCGGAAGTAGAGAGCGTCCTTGGCGTAGACCTGGACCGCATGGTTCATGGCGTCGGCGTCGGCCGGGGTGGCGACGATCGTCACAAGGCGGGGATCTGGCGTGTACTGCATGGGGCGGGCGATCAGCACGGCCATGTTGGGGGTGATGGGCGCCAGCGCCTTGGGGCCCATGAGGTGTTCGCCGGGGCTGCGGATATTGGTGAAGAAGCCGTCGCCGAAGATCAGCTCCCGGTCCGGCGAATAGATGACGCAGAACTTGGCGCGCGCCTTGATCGCGTCCGCGACGACCCGCTGGGTCCGCCTCATGTTGACGCCGATGATGGCGTTGCGCTCGCGAGGCGGCAGCGGCCCACGGAACCGTTCGGCGAGTCCGCAGGCGGCCGCCCTGTTCATCGGGCTCCGCACGGCCAGCGATACGACGCTCTCGGTGAGTGCAGAGAGCCTGTCGTCGTCAGCCGCCTGCGCGAGATAGCGTTCTCGCACCCGTCGGGGGTCAACATCGGTCTTCCGCTCGAGACCTTCGAGCCAGTCGATCAGTCCGGGAAAGCCGCTATCGGCAGCCTGGAACACGGACTCGAAGTTCTCGTCCCAAGGCGTGCTCTCCGCGGGGTCCTGACCCAGTTTGATGAAATGCCCGTTGCCGATGACCCCGAAGTTCTTCGGGGGCGCGGTCACGACACTACCGTCGGGCTTCAGCCAGTGCGTCATGCCGTCCGCATTCTTCCACCGTTCGGAGACGGATTCAGGCCACCAGTGATGGCGCTCCGACTTCTGCTTTCTCATCGGTCAGATATGGCGCGCGCGGCTCCTCCCGGGAGGGGGTCAGGAGATGCGGAAGAAGATGTGGAAGAGTTCCGGAAAGAGGAAGGCGAGCAGGTCGTCCCACTCGCAGACCGTGGCGTAGCGGGTGCTGCCGGCCCGGATCTCGTCAGCGGTAAGTTTCGCCTTGGCCTGCCAATTTCCGGTCCGATCCTGTGACTTGAGGGTTTCCGCATGCCCGTAGTGGTTCAGCATCCGGAAAAACGGCAAGAGGCGACCTGGAAATTGGTCATGCAGGTGGTGCGCGACCTCGGGCAAGTTCCTGTAGTTCCACCCTTCCGGCACACCTGTTCGGGCGGTGATGACCATGCGCATCCATCGTTCAAGATCGCCGTCGCCGGAATAGGTCGGGAATCGGATGCCGATGGCTGTGAAACGGTCGTGGAAAGCCGCCCATGCCGCCATTCGATCTTCAAATCCGCCGCGGCTCGGCCAAGGGGATCGCCAATAGTCTATGAACTGGCTGCGCAGGGCGTCGTCCCGCGCAGCCTTGTCGGCCTGCAGGGCAGCCTGTGCGGCCTCCTGGTCCGCCAGAGCCTTCGCCCGCAGCGTCGCCTCCTCGCCGGCGACGTCGACCAGAAAGGCTCGCTGGCCGCCGGCGTCGAGGGTCAGGGCGGCGAAGTCCACGATCGCGGAGCGCCACTGGTCTTCGGAGCCGGGAACCGGATGCCAGCAGCGGATACGGAACCGGCCCATGGCTTCAGACTGTGCGGCGGTCTCCTCGTCGACTACGAGGGCGTTGGAGTTGTTGGGAAAGACGATATCGTCTTCGGTCAGGCGGCGGCGGCCCGGGTCGAAGCTGGCGAGCACCCAGACCAGGAGGGCGCCCTCGGCGCGGTAGAAGGTCCGCCGGCCAACGATCACTGACAAGAAGGTCGTGCTGAGCTGGGCCTCGAAGGCGAGGCGCAGGCCGTTGAAGGTCGCGCTGACGTCGGGGCGGCGCGGCCCGAGGCCGGGAACGCTGGCCCGCCAGTGCTTCTCCTCGGCACCGTCCGCAAACGCCGGATCGGCGGCGATCGACCGCATCAACAGGCGCTTGAGCCGGCGATGAGGTTCGCTCTCGGTCAGGCCTGCGTATTTCCGGGCCCGTAGGTCCAACTCCGGGAAGGTCCGGGTGACGGCGGGACAGGAGCCGTCCTCCTCGGCGTGCCGAAAGAAAAAGGCCTTGGTCGTGCTGGAGACCAGATAGGCCGGGACCCTGCATAGCGAGCAGACCAGTCGGGGCCGTCGCGACCGCATGGCCTCAAGGAGCATGTTCCGCAGGCGGATGATGCGGTCGTAGCGGTGGCGGCGGATAAGGGACGGAGCGTCGAGGAAACGCCCGGTGCGCAGGCTCAGCAATTCGCGGATCTGCGGGGCTTCCACGGCGCGGGCGGGGACGCCGGGTGCCAGGGTGATGGCGCGGCCGATGTGCATGACATCTCGATTCCGGCTGTCGCCAGCGCAGGACGCCCTGCGAATCAGCCAAGGAGAGACGATGGTCTCATCCTGAACCCCGCCCCGACAACAGTCTGCGACGCGAGCGGGCTAGCCTTCGCGGGCGGGAGAGGCCTCCGCCTCCAGGTCGTTGGCCGCTTCAAGGCCGAAGAGGGTGGTTCGGTGCACCCCCGCCGGCAGCCGGGGCTCCGGGGCCTCCTGGCGGACTATGCGCAGCAGCAGGGACTCCCAGGCGCGAAGCGCCGCCCGCTTTTCGCTCATGTATTCGTTGACGTCGTAGTGGACGCTGGACACCAGCGCGCCGCCCCCGCTGTCGGTCTCGTGGCCGAGCACCTTGGAGCGGATCAGCGGCGAGACCTTCAGACGTTCGCTGGTGAGGATGGTCGAGCCCGTGCGGCGGAGATCGTGAACGGTGAGGTCCTCGACGTCGAGCACGTCGCGCAGTCGATCCATCGCCCGGGTGAGCGCCTCGGCGTTGATCGGAAGGGTGAGGTCGCCGGGACTGGGGAAGACCGGCCCGTGTGTGCGATCGGCGGGCAGCTTCGACAGGGCCAGAGCCTCCCGGATCAGTTCGATCGCGTAAGGCGGCAGGGGGACCTGGTGCGGGCGGCCGCCCTTCATCCGCTCAGATCCGATCAGCCAGGTCGCCTGATCCAGGTCGAGCTCGGCCAGATCCATCCCGGCGATCTCCTTGCGCCTCTGCAGCAGGAGGATGGCGAGCTGGAGCGCGATCCGGACGGGCCGGCCGACGTTCACGGCGTCGCCGTCGGGCGTGCGCAGCTCGTCGCTTTCCAATGCTGCCCAGAGACGGCGCAGGACCGGATCCTTCCAGATTCGCCGGCGCGGCCTGGAGCTGAAGAAGGCCGGGAAGCCCATGGCTGGATTGGTCTGCACCAGATCCTCGCCGATGGCGTAGTTGAACACCTGCCGGATGATCGCCTGCACACGGTTGGTCTGGGCGCCGATGCCCTGGGCGACCATGCCGCGCAGCAGATCCTTCACCACCAGCCGGGTCACAATCGAAACCGGCAGGTGGGACAGGACGGGTTCGATGTGGCGCGCCGCCAGGCGCTTTTCATAGGCGAGGGTCTCGGGGCGCTTCACCTTGCGCTTGGGCTGCCATTCGCCGCGCTCGCAGGCGCCCCAGTAGCTCTCCATCAGGCGGCCGAAGGTGTCCAAGGCGTTCAGCCGGGCGGCCAGCCGGGCTTCGCGGCGCTCCTGCTCCGGGTCGCCGCCATGGTGGATCATGGACCGGAGCCGCCCCGCCTCGCTTCGCGCGTCCTTCAGTCCGAACGTCGGATAGCTTCCGATGGTGTGCCGGGCATGGCGCCCGTCGGGCGCGCGATAGCGGAGGAACCAGGTGCGGACCCCCTTGGCCGTGATCCGGATCGAGAGCCCCGCGCAACCCGCGTCGTGGACCTCCATCCGGTCGCCGGTTTGCGGCTTCGCCGAGGCGATGAACCGGTCCGTCAGCGTCGTTTTCACCGCGTCCTCCGCTTCGAAAACCAGGCCAAACCGGGGGTACGCTGGGGGTACAACGGGGGCCCAAATCAAGGAACTTCAGGCTACCCCCGAAAACGGGGCGGATCAAACAACTTGTTGAATATGATGAGAAATGTTACACCCTGAAACAGGTTGAAACTGCTCGAAAAACGTTGTTCGACCAATTCCTAAAGCCGAGGTCGGAGGTTGGAGTCCTCCCGGGGTCGCCATTCGCCTACCGCCACTTCGAGCCTTCGCCGTGCTTGCCGACGCTCTTCCATTCGGGCGGGGCGGCCTTGTGGACGTACTGCTCGGCGACCAGCCAGCCCTTCAGCGGGCGCAGCA